>WGBS01000023.1 GCA_015494165.1 Gammaproteobacteria bacterium
TAAGAGACAGCGGATCCCCGCGGCCAGCAGTGGGGGAATCTTACCGGATACGGGTGTTCCCGTCCGATCCGCCGCCGGCCCTTCCCCCGGCGCCGGCGGCGCGCTCAGACGCGGTGCAGGGCGTCGGCGCCGGCGTAGCGCGCCTCCGCGCCGAGCGCCTCCTCGATGCGGAGCAGGCGGTTGTACTTGGCGACGCGCTCGCTGCGCGAGAGCGAGCCGGTCTTGATCTGGGTGGCCGTGGTGGCGGCGGCGAGGTCCGCGATGGTGGTGTCCTCGGTCTCGCCCGAGCGGTGCGAGATGACGGCCGCGTAGCCGGCCTCGCGCGCGAGCGCGATGGCCTCGAGCGTCTCGGTCAGGGTGCCGATCTGGTTCGGCTTGATGAGGATGGCGTTGGCCACCCCGCGCTCGATGCCCTCCCGGAGGATGGCGGTGTTGGTGACGAAGAGATCGTCGCCGACGAGCTGCACGCGCCCCCCGAGCGCCTCGGTCAGCATGCGCCAGCCCTCCCAGTCGTCCTCGGCCATGCCGTCCTCGATCGAGACGATGGGATAGCGCTCGACCCAGTCGGCCAGCAGCCGCACCATGCCCTCGGCGTCGAGCGTGCGGCCCTCGGCCTCGAGGCGGTAGCGCCCGTCGCGGTGGAGCTCGCTGGCGGCGACGTCGAGCGCCAGCGCCACGTCGCGCCCCGGCTCGTAGCCGGCCTTGGCGATCGCCTCGAGGATGACGTCGAGTGCCGCCGCGTTGGAGGGCAGATCCGGCGCGAAGCCGCCCTCGTCGCCCACCCCCGTGCCGAGGCCGCGCGCGCGCAGCACCGCCTTGAGGGCGTGGAAGACCTCGGCGCCGTAGCGCACGGCCTCGGCGAGGCTCGGCGCCCCCAGCGGGACGATCATGAACTCCTGCACGTCGACGCGGTTGTCGGCGTGGGCGCCGCCGTTGAGGATGTTCATGAGCGGCACCGGCAGCGGCTGGCGTGCGCCGACGCCGGCCAGTCCCGCCAGATGCTCGTGGAGGGCGAGCCCGCGCGAGGCCGCCGCCGCATGCGCTGCCGCGAGCGAGACGGCGAGGATGGCGTTGGCGCCGAGGCGTCCCTTGTTGGGGCTGCCGTCGAGCTCGATCATGGTGCGGTCGAGCCCCTGCTGGTCGAGGGCGTCGCGCCCGAGCAGGGCCTCGCGGATGGGCCCGCGCACGTGCCCGACTGCCTTGAGCACCCCCTTGCCGCCGTACCGCGCGGGGTCGCCGTCGCGCAGCTCCACCGCCTCGCGGCTGCCCGTGGAGGCGCCCGAGGGCACCGAGGCGCGGCCGAGGCTGCCGTCCTCGAGCAGCACGTCGGCCTCGACGGTGGGGTTGCCGCGCGAGTCGAGGATCTCGCGCGCGCGGATGTCGCGGATGGCGGTGGTCACGGCTCCCCCTTCCGGGCGGCGCGGGTGCGCGGCGGCGCCGCGCTCACGCGTCCAGGCCCAGCTCGTGCTCGATGAAGGGGCGGGATTTTACGGCTTCGTCGAGCGCCTTCAAGGTCTCGAGCAGCGCCTCCATGCGCCCGAGCGGCCAGGCGTTGGGCCCGTCCGACAGCGCCCGCTCCGGGTCGGGGTGGGTCTCCATGAAGAGCCCGGAGACGCCGGCCGCCACGGCGGCGCGCGCCAGCACCGGCACGAACTCGCGCTGGCCGCCGGAGCTTTCCCCGCGCCCGCCCGGGAGCTGCACCGAGTGGGTGGCGTCGAAGACCACGGGGCAGCCGGTCGCGCGCATGACGGCGAGCGCGCGCATGTCCGAGACCAGGTTGTTGTACCCGAAGCTCACGCCGCGCTCGCACACCAGGATGCGGTCGTTGCCGGCGGCGCGCGCCTTCTCCACCACGTTCGCCATCTCCCACGGGGAGAGGAACTGCCCCTTCTTGATGTTCACGGGACGCCCGCGGCGGGCGACGTTCTGGATGAAGTTGGTCTGGCGGCACAGGAAGGCCGGCGTCTGCAGCACGTCGACGACCGCCGCGACCTCGTCGAGGGGCGTGTCCTCGTGCACGTCTGTGAGCACCGGCACGCCCACCTCCTCGCGCACGCGCTCGAGGATGCGCAGGCCCTCCTCCAGGCCGGGGCCGCGGAAGCTGCGGTGCGAGGAGCGGTTGGCCTTGTCGAAGGAGGACTTGTAGACGAAGGGGATGCCGAGGCGGGCGGTGATCTCGCGCAGCGCCGCCGCCGTCTCCAGCGCGAGCCCCTCGCCCTCGATCACGCAGGGGCCGGCGATCAGGAAGAAGGGCCGGTCGAGCCCCACCTCGAAGCCGCACAGCTCCATGCGGGCCGCGCCCGCACCCGGGGCGGCCTGGGACGGGGCGGGGCTCATGCGCTGGCCACCTGCTCGCGGGCCGTGAGCTCGCGGCGCGCGCGCGCGGCCTCGACGAAGCCCTTGAACAGGGGGTGGCCGTCACGCGGCGTGGAGGTGAACTCGGGATGGAACTGGCAGGCGAAGAACCACGGATGGTCCGGCAGCTCGACGATCTCCACCAGGTTGCCGTCCAGCGAGGTGCCCGAGATCACCATGCCCGCCTCCTCCATGGCGGTGCGGTAGCGGTTGTTGAACTCGTAGCGGTGCCGGTGGCGCTCGACGATCACCTCGCGCCCGTAGATGCGGCGCGCGAGCGTGCCCGCCTTCAGGCGGCAGGGCTGGCCGCCGAGGCGCATGGTGCCGCCAAGGTCGGAGTCCTCGCTGCGCCGCTCCACGCGCCCGTCGGGCGTGGTCCACTCCGTCACCAGGGCGATGACGGGATGGGGCGTGTCGGGCCGGAACTCGGTGCTGTGCGCGCCCTCGAGCCCCGCGCGGTGGCGGGCGAACTCGATCACGGCCACCTGCATGCCGAGGCAGATGCCGAGGTAGGGAATGCCCTGCTCGCGCGCGTAGCGCGCCGCCTCGATCTTGCCCTCGACCCCGCGCTGGCCGAAGCCGCCCGGCACGAGGATGGCGTCGACACCGGCGAGCAGCGCCTCGGCCCCCTCCTGCTCGATGCGCTCGGAGTCCACGTAGCGGATGTCCACGCGCGTGGAGGTGTGGAGGCCCGCGTGCACCAGGGCCTCGTTGAGCGACTTGTAGGCGTCGGCGAGGTTGACGTACTTGCCCACCATGGCCACCGTGACCTCGCCCGTGGTGTGGCCCAGGGCCTCGACCACGCGCTCCCACTCGCTGAGGTCGGCGGGGCCCGCCTCGATGCCGAGCTTGGCGACCACGATGTCGTCGAGGCCCTGCTCGTGCAGGAGCAGCGGGATGCGGTAGATGGTGTCCACGTCCACCGCGGAGATGACGGCGCGCTCCTCGACGTTGGTGAAGAGCGCGATCTTGCGCCGCTCCTCGGGCGGGATGACGCGGTCGGCGCGGCACAGCAGCACGTCGGGCTGGATGCCGATGGAGCGCAGCTCCTTGACCGAGTGCTGCGTGGGCTTGGTCTTGATCTCGCCGGCGGTCGGAATGTAGGGCACCAGCGTCAGGTGCAGGAACAGCGCCCGGTCGCGGCCGAGCTCGATGCCCATCTGGCGGATGGCCTCGAGGAAGGGCAGCGACTCGATGTCGCCCACCGTGCCGCCGATCTCGACCATGGCGACGTCGGCCCCCTCGGCGCCCTCGCGGATGGCCTGCTTGATCTCGTCCGTGATGTGGGGGATGACCTGGACGGTGCCGCCGAGGTAGTCGCCGCGGCGCTCCTTGCGGATCACCGTGGCGTAGATGCGCCCCGTGGTCCAGTTGTTGCGCCGCGTCATGCGGGTGCGCACGAAGCGCTCGTAGTGGCCGAGGTCGAGATCGGTCTCGGCGCCGTCCTCGGTGACGAAGACCTCGCCGTGCTGGAAGGGGCTCATGGTGCCGGGATCCACGTTGATGTAGGGATCCAGCTTGACCATGGTCACCTTGAGCCCGCGGGCCTCGAGGAGCGCACCGAGGGAGGCGGCGGCGATGCCCTTCCCGAGGGAGGAGACCACACCGCCGGTGATGAAGACGTAGCGCGTCATCTGGGCCTGGCGAGCGGAGCCGGATGCGGGTGCGACCCGGTGGGCGCCAACATACCAGGAAGCCCTGAAAAATTCCATTTTCAGGGCTTCCCCGCGGCCAGGGACGGCCGCGGGGAAGTTCAT
The DNA here is from genome assembly GCA_015494165.1 of Gammaproteobacteria bacterium. GTDB lineage: Bacteria > Pseudomonadota > Gammaproteobacteria > S144-34 > S144-34 > S144-34. The sequence goes on from WGBS01000023.1 coordinate 4,113, forward strand.
GCACACGGAAGTGCATGGCAGCTCAACGAAAAATCAAAACGGCCGCGAAGCGCCTTAGCGGATCAATCCGCCCAGCGGATTGATCCGCGTTTCCACCAGAAAGGCCGAGCGCCCCACAATCGCCGCGCCGACGCGCGGCGCCCGCGCCACGCGGCATCAGGGACTTGGCCGCTCACCGGCGCCGGGCGCGGGGCCGTGCCACGGCGCGCGCCACACGATGCGCAGGCCGCGCGAATCTTCCGAGCCGGTGGCGAAGGCGGCCGCGACCGCCACGCCCGGCACCGCCGCCACGGCACCGTCCGCCACGAGCAGCGGCAGACGCTCGCGCTCCCAGGGCGGCAGGCCGGCCTCCTGCAGCAGCTTCTTGAGGGGGCGCGTGCCGGCACGGCCCCACGGGCGCAGGCGCTCGCCCCCGCGCCGCAGCCGCACCTCCACCCCGCCCGCGACCCGCGCGGGATCCAGCAGGCCGGGACCGCGCGCGGGCTCGGCGCGCAGCTCACCGCCGAGCTCCGGCAGCGCGAGCGGCGCGGCCAGGTCCCAGCGGCGCGGCGCGAGCCGCGGCTCGGGCAGCGGCGGCAGCAGGTGGAGCGCGCCCGCGTGGCGGCGCAGCTCGCCGCCGGGCCAGCGGAAGACCGGCGCGGCGTCGCCGCGGCTTGCGACCGTCATGCGCAGCGCGGCCTCGAGCTGGGCGGTGTTGGGCAGGGGCAGGCCGGCCCGCCGGATCCAGTGGCGCAGCGCGTTGCGCGCGCGCGCGGGCTCTAGGCGTGCGAGCCCCGCCACGGGGAGCGTGCGCGCCCCGGCCCCCGCCGTGGCGAGGTCGATCCCGGCGAGGGCCTCGAGCAGGGCGGCGGCCTCCGCGCAGTGGGCGGCCGCGCGCGCGAGCGTCGCCGCGGCGCCGGGGCGCGCACCCTCGAGCGCGGGCATCACCTCGTGGCGCAGCCGCGCGCGCAGCAGCCGCGGGTCGCGGTTGGTGGGATCCTCCGCCCAGCCGAGGCCGTGCGCCTCGAGATGCGCGCGCAGCGCGGCGCGCGGGAGCTCCAGCAGCGGGCGCGCGAGCCAGCCGCGGCCGAGCCGGCGCAGCGGCGGCATGGCGGCGAGGCCGGCCGGGCCCGCCCCGCGCAGGGCCTGCAGCAGGAAGGTCTCGGCCTGGTCGTCGCGGTGGTGAGCGGTGAGGCAGGTCTCGCCCGGGGCGAGCGCCGCGGCGAGCGCCGCGTAGCGGGCGCGCCGCGCCGCGGCCTCCGGCCCCTCCCGCCCCCGCGGTCGCGCCGCGACGCGCAGCACCTCCAGCGGCACGTCGAGCTCGCGGCACAGCGCGGCGCAGCGCTCGGCCCAGTCATCGGCCTCGGGCAGCAGGCCGTGGTGGACGTGGAGCGCGCGCAGCGCCGGCACCAGCGGCCCGCGCAGGCCGGCGAGGGCGTGCAGCAGGGCCGTGGAGTCGCCGCCGCCCGAGAGCGCCACCGCGAGGCCGGGCTCGCGGGGCAGGCGCGCGAGGCGCGCGCGCAGGTGGGCGCTGAGGCTCGTCATCGGCGCTGGCTGCGGGCGGCGGCCCGGGCCCGCCGCGCCCGGCTACTGGAGCTTGAACTCGCCGTAGCCCATCAGGCGGCGGTGGCGCTGGTCGAGCAGCTTGTCGAGCGGGGTGCGCTCGAGCAGCTCGAGGCTCTCGAGCAGCGCCTCGCGCACGCGGCGCGCCGCCTCCTCCGGGTCGCGGTGCGCGCCGCCGAGCGGCTCCTCGATCACGGCGTCGACGAGGCCCAGCTCGTGCAGCCGCTCCGAGGTGATGCCCAGCGCCGCCGCCGCCTCCGGCGCCTTCTCGGCGCTGCGCCACAGGATGGACGCGCAGCCCTCGGGCGAGATCACCGAGTAGGTGGCGTACTGGAGCATGAGCAGGCGGTCGCAGACCCCGATGGCGAGCGCCCCGCCGGAGCCGCCCTCGCCGATCACGACCGAGACCACGGGCGTGCGCAGCCCGGCCATCACCTGCAGGTTGCGCGCGATGGCCTCGCTCTGGCCGCGCTCCTCGGCGTCGATGCCGGGATAGGCGCCGGGCGTGTCGATGAAGGTGACCACCGGGAGCGCGAAGCGCTCGGCGAGCTCCATCAGGCGCCGCGCCTTGCGGTAGCCCTCGGGGCGCGGCATGCCGAAGTTGCGGCGCAGCTTCTCCTTGGTGTCGCGCCCCTTCTGGTGGCCGATCACCATGACCGGACGCCCGTCGAGGCGCGCCAGCCCGCCGACGATCGCCGGGTCGTCGGCGAAGGCGCGGTCGCCGTGCAGCTCCTCGAAGCCCTCGAAGATGCGCCCGACGTAGTCGAGCGTGTAGGGCCGCTGCGGGTGGCGGGCGAGCTGCGCCACCTGCCACGGCGTCAGCGAGCGGAAGATCTGCTCGGTCAGCTCGCGGCTCTTGGCCTGGAGCCGCGCGATCTCCTCGCCGATGTTGATCTCGCTGTCGTCGCCGAGGTAGCGCAGCTCCTCGATCTTGGCCTCCAGCTCGGCGATGGGCTGCTCGAAATCCAGGAAGTTCAGGTTCATGGCCACGCTAGGCTAGACCGCGCGGCGCCGCCCGGCAAGCCCGCCCCGCGCCTCAGCCCGCCGCCACCTGCGGCAGGCGTGCGAGCGCCGCCTCGATGGCCTCCTCCGGATAGGCGAAGTCCTCGAGCTCGCCGTTGAAGTAGCGGTCGTAGGCGGCCATGTCGAAGTGCCCGTGCCCCGAGAGGTTGAACAGCAGCACCTTGGGCTCGCCGCGCTCGCGGCAGCGCAGGGCCTCGTCCACCACGGCGCGGATGGCGTGGTTCGACTCCGGCGCCGGGATGATGCCCTCGGTGCGCGCGAACAGCACCCCGGCCTCGAAGGTGGCCACCTGCGGGACGGCCACCGCCTCGAGCAGCCCCTCGCGGTAGAGGTGGCAGACCAGGGGCGCGTCGCCGTGGTAGCGCAGGCCGCCGGCGTGGATGCCCGGGGGTACGAAGTCGTGCCCAAGGGTGTACATGGGAAGGAGCGGCGTCAGGCCCACGGTGTCGCCGTAGTCGTAGGCGTAGCGCCCGCGCGTCAGCGTCGGGCAGGACTCGGGCTCCACCGCCACCAGCCGCACCTCGCGTCCGGCCGCCTTGTCGGCGTAGAAGGGGAAGGCGATGCCGCCGAAGTTGGAGCCGCCGCCGCAGGGGGCGAAGACCATGTGCGGATACTCGCCCACCTTCTCGAGCTGGCGCTTCGCCTCGAGGCCGATCACGGTCTGGTGCAGCAGCACGTGGTTGAGCACCGAGCCGAGGGCGTAGTTGGTGTCCTTGCGCGAGGCCGCCTCCTCCACGGCCTCCGAGATGGCGATGCCGAGCGAGCCCGGCGAGTCCGGGTCCTCAGCGCGCACCCTGCGCCCCGCCTCCGTGAGGTCGGTGGGGCTCGGCAGCACCTCCGCGCCCCAGGTCTGGATCATGGAGCGGCGGAAGGGCTTCTGCTCGTAGCTCACGCGCACCATGTAGACGCGCACGTCGAGCCCGAAGAGCTGGCCGGCGAGCGCGAGCGCCGAGCCCCACTGCCCGGCGCCGGTCTCGGTGGTGAGGCGGCGGATGCCCGCCTCGCGGTTGTACCAGGCCTGGGCCACCGCCGTGTTGGGCTTGTGCGAGCCCGCGGGGCTCACGCCCTCGTACTTGTAGTAGATGCGCGCCGGGGTGCCGAGGGCCTGCTCGAGGCGGCGGGCGCGGTAGAGCGGCGTCGGCCGCCACAGGCGGTAGACCTCGCGCACCGCCTCCGGAATCGCGATCCAGCGCTCGGTGCTCACCTCCTGCTCGATCAGCGCCGGCGGGAAGATCGCGGCCAGCGCGTCGGGCCCGACGGGCTTGCCGTCCGGGCCGAGGGGCGGGGGCAGCGGGCTCGGCAGGTCGGCCGCCACGTTGTACCACCGCTCCGGGATCTCGTTCTCGTCGAGCAGGATCTTGGTCGGCTCCGCGCTCATCGCTCTCCCCCTTTCCGGCCCCTCAGCCGTAGACCACGCGCACGGCGTCCTCGCCCACCAGCGCCCGCAGCTCGGCGAGCAGCGCCTCGCTCGGGCGCACCCGCCACTCCTCACCGAGCGGCAGGCGCGCGCGCGCGCCGTGCCCCAGATAGTCGATCCACACCTCGCACGGCCCGCGCCGAAAGGGGCCGAGCGCCTTCTCGAGCGCGCCGGCGAAGCCGTTGCCGGCGCGCGCGGCGTCCACGCGGATCTCGAGCCGGCGCGCCATCCGCTCGCGCGCCTCCTCCACCGTGTAGACGGCGTCGGCCGTCACGCGCGGCGCCTCGGCGTAGTCGTCGCGGCCGAGCGTGCCCTCCACCACCACCACGCGGTCGCGGGCGATCTTCCCGCGGGCGCGCTCGAGCACCTCGTCGAAGAGGCGCACCTCGATGCGCCCGCTGCGGTCGTCGAGCAGCACGAAGGCCATGCGCCCGCCGCGCTGCGTCTTGCGCTCGCGCAGGCGCACGACCAGCCCCGCCACGCGCACGCGCTCCTCGCGCCCGCCGCCGGGTGCGGCGAGCTCCCCGAGGCGCCCGCTCACCAGCGGCGCCAGCTCGGCCTCGTAGCGCGCGTAGGGATGCCCCGTCAGGTAGAGGCCCAGCGTCTCCTTCTCGCCGGCGAGACGCTCGTCCTCCTCCCACTCCTCCATCTCCACCTCGGCCGCCGGCGGCGCCGCGGCCACCCCGCCGAAGAGGTCGTCCTGCCCCGTGTCGGCGTCGCGCCCCTGCTGCTCGGCGGCGGCGAGCGCCGCCGGCAGGCGCGCCATCAGGGTCGCGCGGTTCGGGCCGAGGGCGTCGCAGGCGCCGGCACGGATGAGCGCCTCGAGGGCGCGGCGGTTGAGGCGGCGCAGGTCCACGCGCCGGCACAGGTCGTGCAGGTCGCGGAAGGGCCCGCCCTCGCGGCGCGCGGCCAGCAGGCAGTCGATGGCCGAGCGCCCCACCCCCTTGATGGCGCCGAGGCCATAAAGGATGGTGCGCTCGTCGCGCACGGTGAATGCGTAGTCCGAGGCGTTGACGTCGGGCGGCAGGACCTCGAGGCCGAGGGCGCGGCACTCGTCGATGAGCCCCACCACCTTG
>WGBS01000024.1 GCA_015494165.1 Gammaproteobacteria bacterium
CGCGCCAGCGGGGCGCGAGGGCGTCCGGGTCAGGGCGCGCCATCGCCCTCCCCCGCCGCGCCGCCGGCGTCGGCCTCGTCCTCGTCGCGCTCGCCGCCCAGCACGCGCGCGACGACCGCGCCGAGCCGGTGCTCGAGGGTGGCGTCCACCTCCGAGGTCGAGGTCACGACGCGGCAGCCCCCACGGGTCAGCGTGGGATCCTCCTCGATCGTCCAGGCACGGCCCCGCTCGCCGCCCGCGAGGCGCTCGCGCACCAGGGCGGCGTCCTCCGGGTGCAGCACCACGCGCACCTCTCGCGCGCCGGCGGGCAGCGCCGCCAGCGCCTCGCGCACGGCCGCGACCACCTCGCCCGGGTCGGTGCGCAGCTCGCGGCGCACGATCTGGCGCGCCATCGCCACGGCGAGCGCCACCAGCTCGCGCTCGACGGCCTCGTCCACCTCGGCGAGCGGCGCGGCAAGCGCGTCGAGCACGCGCTCGAGCGCCGCCACGCGCGCGCGCACCTCGGCCTCGCCGCGCTCGAGCCCCTCGCGGCGGCCCGCGGCGAAGCCCTCCTCCCAGGCGGCGCGCTGCAGCTCCTCGAGCTGGCGCGCGGTCGGCCCGCCGCCGGGCCCCACCTCCGGCACCTGCCAGCGCTCGCAGCCGGGTGCGGCCTCGCCCGGGACGACCTTGCCCGCCACCTCAGACGAACTCCTCGCCCTTGCCGCCGAGCACCAGCTCGCCGGACTCGGCCATGCGGCGCGCCACGGCGAGGATCTCCTTCTGCGCGGCCTCGACCTCCGAGACCCGCACCGGGCCCTTGGCCTCGAGGTCCTCGCGCAGCATCTCCGCCGCGCGCTTCGACATGTTCTTGAAGATCTTCTCCTTCACGGCCTCGTCCGCGCCCTTGAGGGCGACGATGAGCGTGTCGGTCGAGACCTCGCGCAGCAGCGCCTGGATGCCGCGGTCGTCCACGTCCACCAGGTTGTCGAAGACGAACATCTTGTCCTGGATCTGCTGGCCGAGGTCGGCGTCGGTCTCGCGGATGGTCTCGAGGATCTGGTTCTCGACCGCCGTCTCCATGAAGTTGAGGATGTCGGCCGCACGCTTGACCCCGCCCACGCCCGAGGAGGACTTGACGTTCTCGTTGCCCGAGAACTGCTTCTCGAGGATCTGGTCGAGCTCCTGGAGCGCGGCCGGCGGGATGCCGTCCAGGGTGGCGATGCGCATGACGATGTCGGGGCGCATGTTCTCGGGCAGGAAGGAGAGCACCTCGGCGGCGTGGTCCGGATCGAGATAGGAGAGCACGATGGCGATGATCTGCGGGTGCTCGAGGCGGATGATCTCGGCCACGGCCCGCGCGTCCATCCACTTGAGCGCGTCCAGGCCCTTGGTGTTGCGCCCGAGCAGGATGCGGTCGATGAGGCCCGCGGCCTTGTCCTCGCCCAAGGCCTCGACCAGCACCTTGCGCACGTACTCGTCGGAGCCCACGCCGAGGGCGGTCTGGTGGCCCACCTCCTGGATGAAGTCGTCGAGGACGGCGCTCACCTGCTCCTTGGACACCGCGCCGAGCTGGGCCATGGCGGCGCCGACCTTCTGCACCTCCTTCGGCCCCATGTGGCGCAGCACCTCGGCGGCCTGCTGCTCGCCGAGGGTCATCAGGAGCACGGCGGCGCGCTCGGCGCCGCTCAGCTTCTGCTTCTGCGCAGGGAGCTCAGCCATCCTGCGACACCCAGCCCTTCACCACCTGCGCCACCACCTTCGGGTCCTGCGAGACCATCTGCCGCGCCTGCTGCACCTGCTGCTCGTACTGGACCGCGGGCGGCGGTCCCGGCAGCTGGCCCTGGGCTTGCGGCCCCGAGAGCTGGACCTGGTCGGGCGCCAGGCCCTCCGCCCCGCCCGGCAGGGCGGGCGCCCCCGCAGCCGCCGGCGCCGGCGCCGGGGCCTGCTGGGCGAGGCTGCGCATCACGGGCCGCAGCACGCCGAAGACGAGCAGCGCCAGGCCCAGGGCGCCGCCGAGCGCCTTGAGCGCGTCCAGCACCCACGGGCGCTCCCACAGCGGCGGCTCCGGCAGCGGCTCGGGCTCCGGCGGCGGCTGGAAGGCGGCCGACATCACGTGCACGCTGTCGCCGCGGCGCGGGTCGTAGCCCACGGCCTCCTTGACCAGCTCCGTGATGCGTGCGATCTCCTCGGCGCTGTAGGGCTCGCCCGCCGGCGCCCCCTTGCCCTTCCTCTTGCCCTTGCCCTTGGCCTTGGCCGCGGCGGGCGCGGGCTTGTGGTCCAGCACCACCGCCACCGAGAGCCGCCGCAGGCGCCCGGCCGGCAGCTGCACGCGCGAGATGGTGCGGTTGAGCTCGTAGTTGCGCGTCGCGCGCCGCGTGCTCGAGCGCGGCGCCTGCGCGGGCTGGGCGCCGGGCTGCCCCTGGCGCGCGCCCGCGCCCGCCGCGGCACGGCCGGGCGCCGGCGGCACGTTCGAGAGCGCTCCCGGCACGCCGCCCGGGCCGGCCTCGGCGGCGCGCTCGTCCTCCTCGACCTGCTCGCTGCGCAGCGCCGGCGTGTCCGGGTCGTAGGCCTCGCGCGTCTTGTCCACCCGGGTGAAGTCCACCTCGGCCACCACCTGCGCGCGCACGCGGCCCGGGCCGACGATGGGCTCGAGCAGGGCCTCGATGCGGCGCGCGTAGCGGCGCTCGAGCTTCTGCACGTACTCGAGCTGGCGCAGGCTGAGGCCCACGCCCGTGCCGTCCTCGCGCGCCGACAGCAGCCGCCCCGTCTGGTCGATCACCGTCACGCGCCCGGGCTCGAGGCCCGGCACGCTGCTGCTCACCAGGTGCACGATGGCCTGCACCTGCCCCGGCTCGATCGTGCGCCCCGGGTAGAGGCGCAGCAGCACCGAGGCCGAGGGCTTGTTGCGGTCGCGCAGGAAGGCCGTGCGGCGCGGGATCGCGAGATGCACGCGCGCCGCCTGCACGTTGGCGAGGCTCGCGATGGTGCGCGCGAGCTCGCCCTCGAGCGCGCGCTGGTAGCGCGCGGCCTCCATGAACTGGCTGGTGCCGAGGGAGGAGCTCTTCTCGAGGAGCTCGAAGCCCACGCCCGTTCCCTTGGGCAGGCCCGCGGCGGCGAGCCGCAGGCGCGCCTGGTGCACCTTGGAGGCCGGCACCAGGACGGCGCCGCTGCCGGCCTCGACCTTGAAGGGCACGCCCTCGCGCTGCAGGACCTCCAGCACCTGGGCCGTGTCCCGCTCGCTCAGGCCGCCGTAGAGCAGCGCATAGGAGGGCGTCCTCGCCCACAGGGCCACGGCCACGCCGATGGCGATGCTCGCCGCCAGCCCCACCATGAGGCCGAGCTGGCGCACGAGCGGGAGCTGCCCTAGCCCCGCGAGCGCCGCCCCCGCC
>WGBS01000025.1 GCA_015494165.1 Gammaproteobacteria bacterium
GAGGCGCACCGTGCGCCGGCCGGTGGCCGCGTCCATGGTGGGGGCGGCGGCGAGCAGCGCCTCGGTGTAGGGGTGCAGCGGGCGGTCGAGCACGGCGTCCACGGGGCCGTGCTCGACGATGCGCCCGAGGTACATGACGGCGATCTCGTGGGCGAGGTAGGAGACCACGGCGAGGTCGTGGCTGATGAAGAGATAGGCGAGCCCGAGGCGGTCCTGGAGCCCGCGCAGGAGGTTGAGGATCTGCGCCTGCACGGAGACGTCGAGGGCGCTGGTGGGCTCGTCGCAGACCACGAGCCGCGGCTCGACGGCGAGCGCGCGCGCGATGCAGATGCGCTGGCGCTGCCCGCCCGAGAACTCGTGCGGGTAGCGGCGGGCGGCGTCGACGGGAAGCCCCACCTGCTCGAGCAGCGCCGCGACGCGGCGCTCGCGCTCGGCGCGGGTGGCGGCCAGGCGCTGGGCGACGATGCCCTCGGCGACGATGTCGCCCACCAGCATGCGCGGGTTCATGGAGGCGTAGGGGTCCTGGAACACGATCTGCATGTCGCGGCGGCGGCGCCGCAGGGCGCGCCCGCGCAGGCGCGTGAGCTCGGTGCCGTCGAAGCGCACGCTGCCGGCCGTGGGCCGCAGGAGCTGGAGCACGGCCTTGCCGGCGGTGGTCTTGCCGCAGCCGGACTCGCCCACCAGCGCAAGCGTTCGGCCCGCGGCGAGCGCGAAGGAGAGCCCGTCGACGGCGCGCACGTGCCCGACCGTGCGCCGCAGCACGCCCTTGCGCACGGGGAAGTGCACGGCGAGCCCCGCGACCTCGAGCAGCGGCGCGCCCGCCGCCGGCGCGGCGCGGCGCGGCGGCGGGGGTGCGGCGGGCGCGGCGGCGCGGCCCTCGGCGACCGCGTGGCAGCGCACGCGGTGGCCCTCGCCGAGCTCGGTCCAGCCCGGCGTCTCGCTCCGGCAGCGCGCGTCGGCGAGCGCGCAGCGCGGGGCGAAGCGGCAGCCCGGCGGCGGCGCCGCGAGCGAGGGCACGCTGCCCGGGATCGCCGCGAGCGGGCGCGCGCGCTTGCGCCGGTCGGGCAGGGCCTCGAAGAGCCCCTGCGTGTAGGGGTGGCGCGGCTCGCGGAAGAAGCGCCCGCGCGGGGCCTCCTCGACGATCTCGCCCGCGTACATGACGGCGACGCGGTCGGCGTTCTCGGCGACCACGCCGAGGTCGTGCGTGATGAGCAGCAGCGCCATGCCGCGGCGCTCGCGCTCGCGCCGCAGCAGCTCCAGCACCTGCGCCTGCAGGGTGACGTCGAGGGCCGTGGTCGGCTCGTCGGCGATGACCAGCTCCGGGTCGCAGGCGATGGCCATGGCGATGACCACGCGCTGCTTCATGCCTCCTGAGAGCTGGTGGGGGTACTCGCGCAGGCGCCGCTCGGGGTCCGGGATGCCCACCTCGCGCAGCAGGGCGAGCACGCGCTCGCGCCGGGCGCGCCCGCGCAGCCCGAGGTGGCGCGTGAGCGCCTCGCCGATCTGGGTCTCGACGCTCAGCACCGGGTTGAGCGCCGTCTGCGGCTCCTGGAAGACCATGCCGATGCGCCGCCCGCGCACCGCCCGCAGCTCGCGCTCCGGCAGGCGCAGCAGGTCGGTGCCGTCGAGCCGCACCGAGCCTTCCACGATGCGCGCCGCGGGGCGCGGCACCAAGCCGAGGATGGAGAGCGCCGTCATGGACTTGCCGCAGCCGGACTCGCCCACCAGGGCGTAGGCCTCGCCGCGGCGGATGCGGAAGCTCACCCCGTCCACCGCGCGCACCGCGCCGGGCCCCTGCCCGATGAGGGTGCGCAGGCCCTCCACCTCCAGCAGCACGCCGCCGCTCACCGCACGCGCCTCCGCGGGTCGAAGGCCTCGCGCACGGCGTCGGCGAAGAGGTTCGCCGCGAGCACGAGGCCGAGCATGAACACGAAGGCCGCCGCGAGCGTCCACCACACCACCGGCTCGCGCGCGAGCTCGAGGCGCGCGGAGTTGATCATGTTGCCCCAGCTCGTCATGGTGGGATCCACGCCGACGCCGACGTAGGCGAGCACCGCCTCGGCCAGCACCAGGGCGGAGAAGTCGAGCACCACGCTGATGAGGACGATGTGCAGCACGTTGGGCAGGACGTGGCGCACGAGGATGGCGCCGTGGCCGGTGCCGAGGGCGACGGCGGCCTGCACGTACTCGACCTCGCGCAGCTTGAGGGTCTCGCCGCGCAGCATGCGGCACAGCCCGGTCCAGCTCGTCACCCCGAGCACCGCGCACAGGAAGAGGAGCCGGAGGTCGGCGCGCGCGGCAGTGGTCTCGAACAGCTCCGGGTGGCTGGCCATGTAGACCTGCAGCATGAGGATGCCGGCGGCGATGAGCAGCACGCCCGGGATGGAGTTGAGCGTGGTGTAGAGGTACTGGACGAGGTCGTCCACGCGCCCGCCGAAGTAGCCGGCCGAGAGCCCCATGGCGAGGGCGAAGGGCAGCATGAGGAGCGTGGTGAGCGTGCCGATGACGAGACCGGTGCGCACGCTCTTGAGCGCCTGGTAGAGCACGTCCTCGCCCACCTTGTCCGTGCCGAGGACGTGGTAGCCGGCGGCGAGCCAGGCGGTGACGCCGGCGGCCACGGCGAGCGCGGCGGCGGTGGCGAGCATGGGCCGCCAGGGAAGCTCGGTGCGGCCGGCGGCGAGCCGCGCAAGCGCCGCGCGCCACGCAATCCCCCAGCGCCGCGCGAGCGCCGCGGCGAGGGCCGCCGCCGCGCCCGCCCACAGCGCGAGCCCCGCCGCGGCGCCCGCCAGCGCCCGGCGCGCGACGTCGGGCCAGCGCTCGCGGTCGGGATCGGCGAGGTGGGCGCCGCCGTAGCGCAGGCGCGGGCGCTCGCGCACGCGCGTGCCGTCCGGGCGCTCCACGGTCTCCCTGACGTGCAGGCGCACGGCGAGCGGGGCCGAGTAGGTCTTCTCGGCGCCCGCGCGCAGGCGCGCCAGCGCCAGGTCGAGCACGCTCAGCACTTCCGCCGACCAGTGCACGCGCCCGTCCGGCCCCTGCGACGCGGGCAGCCGGAAGTGGAGCGAGTCGGCGACACCGACGAGCGCGTAGGCCGCGAGCACCACCGCGGCGCACATGCCCGTGCGCGAGCGCGCCACCCGCCCCCACGGCTCGCGCAGGTGCGGCGTGCGCCGCACGTGCCAGGCGAAGGCCACCAGCCCCGCGATCAGCAGGAAGAGCAGCGCATCGGTCCACAGCAGCACCGGCCGGAACACCGCCCTACCCCAGCCGCACCCGCGGGTCCACCAGCGTGTAGGAGATGTCGGTGAGCAGCAGGCCCGCGATGTAGAGCACCGAGCCGAGGAAGACCATGGCGCGCACCTCGGCGAAGTCCTGGGCCTGGATGGCGTCGATGGTGTAGCTGCCGAGCCCCGGGATGGCGAAGAAGGACTCGAGCAGGAGCGATCCCATGAAGAGCAGCGGCAGCACCGCGACCACCCCCGTGAGGATGGGGATCATGGCGTTGCCGAGGACGTGGCGGAAGAGCACCGCGAGCTCGCCCAGCCCCTTGGCGCGCGCCGTGCGCACGTAGTCCTTGTCCGCCTCCTCCAGGAAGAGGGTGCGGTACCAGCGCGCGTTGGCGCCGAGGTTGGCGAGGATGCCGATCGCAGCCGGCAGCGCCAGGAAGCGCACCGCATCGAGGCCGCCCGCGTAGCCCGAGATCGGCACGAGATGCATGAGCTTCCCCACCAGGTACTGCCCGGCGATGATGTAGAAGAGCGCCGAGATGGACATGAGCACCACCAGCGTCACCGTGCCCCAGGCGTCGAGGTAGCTCCCGCGGAAGAGCACCAGCACGAGCGCCACCGTCACGTGCGTGAGCAGGCCCGCCAGGAAGACCGGCACCGCCAGCGCCAGGCTCGGCCACATGCGCTGGCGGATGTCCTCGCCGATGTCGCGGCCGCGGTCGGAGCGGCCGAAGTCGAAGACGAACAGCCGCACCGACTTACGGTAGAAGATGGTCTCGGTGAGCTTGCCCGCGCCCTCGGCCGCGCCGTTCCAGAACAGCGGCAGGTCGTAGCCGCGCTCGCGCTTCCAGCGCTCGATGGCCTCGGGCGTGACGCGCTTGACCCCGAGGTGCATGCGCGCCATGTCGTCGGGCGTGTTGACGACGAAGAACAGCGCGAAGGTGATGAGGTTCACCCCGATCAGGATCGGGATGGCGTAGAGGACGCGGCGGACGATGTAGGCGATCACGATCCCGCCCCCTCGAGCGGCGGGCGCCGCTCCTGGCGCCGCCACTGCGCGACGGCGGGCGCGACGGCGGCGGCGAGCGCGAGCGCGAGCAGCGCCAGCGGCCACAGCACGGGCCGGTTCCATTCCGCGCGGCGCGCGGCGCGCAGGTGCGGGTCGATGCGCAGGTACTTGAGCGTGTTGTTCGCCATCAGGTTGGGCTTGGCGTTGCCCACCCAGGCGTGGAGCAGGCGGTAGGCCTTGGGGTTGACGCCCCACACCCAGGGCGCGTCGCGGCGGGCGATGTCCACCATGCGCCGGATGAGGGCGAGGCGCTCGGGGCCGTTGGGCATGGCCCGCATGCGCTCGAACAGGCGGTCGAACTCGGGGTTGGCGTAGTTGGCGGCGTTCTCGCCGCCGTGGCGCACCTTGCCGTTGGGCCCGTAGAGCAGGAAGAGGAAGTTCTCGGGGTCGGGGTAGTCGGCGTTCCAGCCCCAGGTGAAGATCTGGGCGGTGCCGTTGCGCATCTTCTCCTGGAAGCGGTTGTAGTCGGTGGCGCGCACCACGAGCTGGATGCCGAGCTTGGCGAACTGCTTGCGGAACCAGTCGAGGCGCGCCTTGTCGTCGGGGCGTCCGCCGGTGACGTCGAAGTGCAGCACCAGCGGCTTGCCGGTGCGCGCGTCCACCCCGCCCGGGTAGCCCGCCTCGGCCAGCAGGCGGCGCGCCTCGGCGAGCGGGCGGCGGCGGGCGCGGCCGTCGCGCCACTCGTAGACGTAGGGGTTGATGCCCGCCTCGCCCTCCTCGTGGCCGAAGATGCCGGGCGGGATGGGGCCCTGGGCGGGCACGCCGCGGCCGTTCATGAAGATCGAGATGTACTCCTCGTAGTCGAGGGCGATGGAGATGGCGCGGCGCAGCTTGCGGCCGCGCTCGTCGAGCCCGCCCACCACCGGGTCGAGCATGTTGAAGCCGAGGTAGTAGACCGAGGCGAGCACCGCCGTCTGCAGCCGGATGCCCTTGGCGCGCAGGGCCGGCGTGAGGCTCACCTCGCCGCCCGCGCCCACGCGCACGGCCTGGTCGAAGGCGTCCTCGCTGATGCCCGACATGTCGTAGTAGCCCTGCAGGAACTTGTTCCAGCGCGGGATCTCCTCGCGCTCGAGGCTGAAGACCACCCGGTCGATGAAGGGCAGCGGCCGCCCGGCGTCGGCGAGGAGCCCGGCGGCGTGGTCGCCGGGGGCCCCCTCGGCCGGGTAGCGCTCGCCGTGGAACTCGGGGTTGCGCTCGAGGACCATGCGCCGGTTGGGGTTGTTCACGGTCAGCATGTAGGGCCCGGTGCCCACCGGGAACCAGTCGAGCACGATGTTGCGCTCGGCGAGCACCCCCTGCGCGTAGAATCGCTCGGCCTCCCAGGGCATGGGCGCGAAGAAGGGCATGGCGAGCCAGTAGACGAACTGCGGGTAGTGGCCGCGGATGCGCACGCGGAAGGTGTAGCGGTCGACGAGCTCGACACCGGCGAGCGCGAAGCGGCGCAGGTCCAGCCAGCGCTCGCCGCGCGCGCGCGCCTCGCGCCAGGCGGCCTCGAGGCGGCGGCCGAGCTCGCGCAGCCCCACGATGTGTTCGCTCATGAGGCCGTAGATGGGCGAGGCCACCGCCGGGTGGGCCAGCCGCTTGATCTGGTAGACGTAGTCGGCGGCGGTGAGCTCGCGCGTGGCGCGCACGGGCAGGTCGTAGGGCGAGCGCAGGCGCGCGGCCTCGCGCGCCGTGAGGTGGTGGTAGAGGAAGCGCCCGTCGGGCCCGCGCGCGAAGGCCGGGTGCGGCTGGTAGCGGATGCCGGGGCGAATGCGGATCTCGTAGACGCTCTCGGCCACCTGCGCGGCCGGCGCGTCGTCGGGCAGGCGCCGGCCGCGGGCGTCGTAGAGCCGCGGCTTCGGGACCGCCTCGGCGGTCAGCGGCACCAGGGTGTAGGGGCGCTTCAGGTAATGGTATTGCAGCGGCGGCTCGTAGACGTTGGCGATGATGGCGTACTCGTTCGAGGAGTAGCTGCGCGCGGGGTCGAGGTGCTTGGGCCGCTCCTGGAAGTCGGTGTAGTAGATGTTGGCGCGCGCCTCGCGCGCCGGATAGGGGTTGTTCCACGGCTCGGCGCAGCCGGCGGCCGCGAGCGCCAGCGCCGCCAGCGCGGCGGCGCGCCCCCTCCACCCGCGCTGCAGCGCCTCCTCCATCCGCGCCGATTATACGGGTCCGGCGCGCTGCCGGGCGGCGCCCGCAAGGCTTTGGGCGCGCGGACTTTTCGGGTAAGGTATAGCGCCTTGCGCCCGGCGGTCGGGCCGATCAGGGAGGGCTGCGCATGGGTTTCCTCGCCGGCAAGCGCGCGCTCGTGACGGGCGTTGCGAGCAACCGCTCCATCGCCTGGGGCATCGCCGCCGCCATGCGGCGCGAGGGCGCCGAGCTCGCCTTCACCTACCAGAACGACAAGCTGCGCGAGCGCGTGACGAAGCTCGCCGCCGAGTGCGGCTCGGACATCGTGCTGCCCTGCGACGTCGCCTCCGACGAGCAGATCGCCGCGCTGTTCGAGGCCCTGGGCGGGCGCTGGGACGGGCTCGACATCGTGGTGCACTCCATCGCCTACGCGCCCAAGGAGCAGCTCGCCGGCGACTTCGTCGAGGTCACGGACCGCGAGGGCTTCCGCGTCGCCCACGAGATCTCGAGCTACAGCTTCACGGCGCTGGCGAAGGCGGCGCGCCCCATGATGCGCGGGCGCAACGGGGCGCTGCTCACGCTGAGCTACCTGGGCGCCGAGCGCGCGGTGCCCAACTACAACGTCATGGGGCTGGCCAAGGCGAGCCTGGAGGCCAACGTGCGCTACATGGCCGCCGCTCTCGGCCCCGAGGGCATCCGCGTCAACGCCGTCTCCGCCGGGCCCATCCGCACGCTCGCCGCCTCGGGCATCGGCAACTTCCGCAAGCTGCTCGAGCACGCCGAGCGCACCGCGCCGCTGCGCCGCAACGTCACCATCGAGGAGGTGGGCAACGCGGCGGCCTTCCTGTGCTCCGACCTGGCGTCGGGCATCACGGGCGAGGTCCTCTACGTCGATTCCGGCTACCACATCCTCGGCCTGGTGGTCTCGGAGGCCGAGGCCGCGCAGCCGTCCGGCTGAGGAGACGGGTGACGGGTGACGGGTCACGGTGTACAGGCCACTGTGAACTGTAGCCCGCGACCTGCAACCCGCCTGTGGGCGGGGCTTCCAGCGCTGACCACGGCACCTTCCGAGTGTGGGAGCGGCATCTTGCCGCGACCATGGCCGGAGAGACGATTGAGGAATCGCGGCTGAAAGCCGCTCCCACACATCAGTTTGCGGGAGACGGGTGACGGGAGACGGTGTGGACCGTGGACCGCAACCTGCAACCTGTAGCCTAAAGTCTGGCTAGGGCACCACCCCTCGCCTCCCGCTCCCCCGCCGCCCGACACTCTCGATTGTGGGAGGGGCTTCCAGCCCCGACCGCGGCACCTTCCGAGTGGGGGAGCGGCATCCTGCCGCGACCCATGGCCCAAGGAGGCTGAGGAATCGCGGCTAGAAGCCGCTCCCACACGACGGGTTTCGGGAGACGGGCTTCGGGAGACGGTAACTGTACACCGTAACCTGCAAGCCGTAACCCGCGTGGGGGCGGGGCTTCCAGCCCCGACCCAATGGCCGCGCCCGAAGGGCGCTCCACCCCCCGCCTCCCGACC
>WGBS01000026.1 GCA_015494165.1 Gammaproteobacteria bacterium
GAGCAGCGCCGTGACGACGGCGCCCGCGGCGGTCACGACCCGCTCGCCGGGGGCGGCGCGCGCGCCGAGGGCGAAGGTGACGAGCGCGGCGACCACCGTCGTGACGCCGACGTCGCGGTCGAGACGCACGGCCGCGAGGTGGCCGGCGACGAGCACGGCGGCGAAGCCAAGGAAACCGGCGGCGAGAAAGAGCGGGCCGAGCTTGCCGGCGAGCTCGCCCCACAGGCCGCCGAGCAGGCCGACGAGCCCGAAGGTGCGCACGCCGGCGACGCGCGTGCCCTCGCGCGCCTCGCGCGCGCGCCAGCCGCGCTCGACCCCGATCAGCAGTCCCGCGGCGAGCGCCACCGCCAGCCGCACGAGGGGTGCCGCCTCCGCCTCCATGGCCGCACCTTAGCAGCCGGCCGCGCGCGCGTCAGCGCCAAGCGCTTGATCGGCCGCGTGCCGGGGCGGCGCGCCCTTCGCCGCCGTGCCGCTCTTCGGGTATAGTCGCGCCGCCCGCGATCTCTAGGGGGAGAGCACGTGAAGCGCTGGATGCCCATGCTCGCGGCCCTGCTCGCCGTGCCCGGTGCCGCCCTGGCCGCGGGGGCGGGCCACCGTATCGACCTCACCGCCCACCCGGTGGGGATGGCCGCGCTGGTGATCTTCGCCGTGGCCTATCTCCTGGTGATGGCCGAGGAGTTCACGCAGCTTCGCAAGTCGAAGCCCGTGATCCTCGCCGCGGGCGCCATCTGGGGGCTGATCGCCGCCGTCTACACGGGCCACGGGCTGGCCGCCGAGGCCGAGGCGGCCATGCGCCACAACCTCCTCGAGTTCGCCGAGCTCTTCCTGTTCCTGCTCGCGGCGATGACCTACGTCAACGCCATGGAGGACCGCCTCGTCTTCGAGGCGCTGCGGGCGTGGCTGGTGCGCCGCGGCTTCGGCTACCGCAGCCTGTTCTGGCTCACGGGGATCCTCGCCTTCTTCCTCTCGCCCGTGATCGACAACCTGACCACGGCGCTCGTCATGTGCGCGGTGGTGCTCGCGGTGGGCAAGGACAACCCGCGCTTCATCGGGCTCGCCAGCATCAACATCGTCGTCGCCGCCAACGCCGGCGGCGCCTTCAGCCCCTTCGGCGACATCACCACGCTGATGGTGTGGCAGAAGGGGCTGGTCGAGTTCTGGACCTTCTTCCAGCTCTTCGTGCCCTCGGTGGTGAACTACGTCGTGCCCGCCGCGCTCATGCACCTCGCCGTGCCGCGCGGCGCGCCGGCGCCGGGCTCGGAGCGCGTGCGGATGAAGCGCGGCGCCCTCGGGGTGGTGGTGCTCTTCGGCTGCACCGTCGCCACGGCCGTGGCCTTCCACAACTTCCTGCACATGCCGCCGGTGCTCGGCATGATGACGGGCCTCGGCTACCTGCAGGTCTACGACTACGTGCTGAAGGTCACGGGCCGGCGGCGTGCGCGCGCGAACGCGATCCACATGGAGGCGCTCCCCGAGAGCCTCGGCGACGCGCACTTCGACGTCTTCCACCGCATCGCGCGCGCAGAGTGGGACACGCTGCTGTTCTTCTACGGCGTGGTGCTGTGCGTGGGCGGGCTCGGCTTCATCGGCTACCTGGCGATGGTCTCCGAGCGGCTCTACGTGGAGATGGGCGCGACCTTCGCCAACGTAGCCGTCGGGGTGCTGTCGGCCGTGATCGACAACATCCCCATCATGTTCGCGGTGCTGACCATGAACCCGGACATGTCGCTCGGCCAGTGGCTGCTCATCACGCTCACGGCCGGCGTCGGCGGGAGCCTGCTGTCGATCGGCTCGGCGGCGGGGGTGGCGCTCATGGGCCAGACGCGCGGGCACTACACCTTCTTCACGCACCTGCGCTGGACGCCGGCCATCGCCCTCGGCTATGCCGCGGCGATCCTCGCGCATCTGTGGCTCAACCGCGCGAGCTTCGCGCTCCCCCCCGGCTGAGGGGCGGACGCGGCGCCCGGCCCGGTCAGGGCTTCCACACGGCGCGCCCGCCGCTCGCCTCCTCGATGGCGGCCATGCGGCGCCGGTGCGCCTCGAGCTCCTCGGCGCTGGCGCGGATCACCCGCAGCGGCGGGCGCTCGCCGCGGGCGGCGGCCGCCCGCGCCCCGGCCGCGGACGGCGCACCCGCCTCGAGGGTGAGCGCCGCCTGGCCGCCGGTCATCGCGAGATACACCTCGGCGAGGAGCTCGGCGTCGAGCAGGGCCCCGTGCAGCTCGCGCCGGGAGGCGTCCACGCCGTAGCGCCGGCAGAGCGCATCGAGGCTGTTGCGCTGGCCGGGATGCATCTCGCGCGCCAGCTTGAGGGTGTCGAGCACGCGGCAGTGGTCGGCGATGCGCCCCCAGCCGTCGCCGAGACGCGCGAGCTCGTGGTCCAGGAAGCCGACGTCGAACTCGGCGTTGTGGATCACGAGCTCGGCGCCGCGCACGAAATCCAGGAACTCGTCCGCGACGTCGGCGAAGCGCGGCTTGTCGCGCAGCTCCTCGAGGGTGATGCCGTGCACGCGCACGGCGCCCTCCTCGATCTCGCGCTCGGGGTTGAGATAGCGGTGGAAGCGGTTGCCGGTGAGGCGGCGGTCGACGATCTCGACGCAGCCGATCTCGATGATGCGGTGGCCCTGGGCGGGGTCGAGGCCCGTCGTCTCGGTGTCGAGGACGATCTGCCGCATGGAGAAACCTTAGCGGCTGGCCCCCACGCGCGCAATCGGCAGCACGCTCAGCCGCGCCCGCGCGCGGCGAGGCGCTTGAGGGCGGCGCGTGCGAGGCGGTCGACGCGCTCGTTCTCGGGGTGGCCGGCGTGGCCGCGCACCCACTCCCACTCGATGTCGTGGCGCCTGGCGAGCTCGTCGAGGCGCCGCCACAGGTCGGCGTTCTTCACGGGCTTGCGCTCCGAGGTGCGCCAGCCGCGCGCCTTCCAGCGCGGCAGCCACTCGGTCACGCCCTTTTTCAGGTATTCCGAATCGGTCACCAGCCGCACGCGGCAGGGGCGCCGGAGCGCCTCGAGCGCGCGGATGGCGGCGAGCAGCTCCATGCGGTTGTTCGTCGTCCGGGGCTCGGCGCCGGAGAGGGTGCGCTCGTGGTCGCCGTAGCGCAGCAGCGCCGCCCACCCGCCGGGTCCGGGGTTGCCGCTGCAGGCCCCGTCGGTCCAGATCTCCACCTCAGGCCGCATGCGCGTGCCCCCGCCCGGTCCGGGGCAGGCCCCGCGGGGTGGGCTCCACCAGGCCGCCGGCGGGGGCAAAGGCCCGGCGCGGACGCCAGCGCGGCCGCACCGGCGTCAGCGCGATGACGCGCTTGCGCGCCAGCACGACGTACACCGCCCCGAGCCCCGGCCAGGCCCGCGCGCCGGCGCCCTCCAGGAAGCCGAGGCGCCGCATGAGGCCCGCGCCGCGCGCCGGGGGCCGGAAGAAGGCGCGGCGTGTGGCCAGCACGTCGAAGCCGAGCAGCGAGAGCCAGTCGTGGAGCCGTCCCACGGTCAGCCTGCGCCCGCACCAGGGCGCGCCCCTGCTGCGCGCGAGCATCCAGCGCGCACCCCACAGGCTCAGGGGGTTGAAGCCCAGCACCACCAGGTGCCCCTCCGGCACCAGCACGCGCTCGGCCTCGCGCAGGGCCTCGTAGGGATCGGGCTCGAAGTCGAGGGCGTGCGCCAGGACGACCGCGTCCACGCTGTCGGCGCGCAGCGGCAGCGCCGCGCTGCGCGCCTGCAGCGCGGCCTCGCCCGCCGTGCCGTCGAGGTCCACCACCACGCGGTGGCGGATGGCGCAGCCCTCGAGGGCCTCGCGCGCCGGGCAGGCGCCCACCACCAGCAGGTGGTAGCCGAAGACCCCCTCCAGCGCGGCGCGCAGCAGGGCACCCTCGGCGCGGGCGAGGCTGCGCCCCGGCTCGCGCGCGTACCAGGCCCGCAGCTCGGCCCACGGGGCCCTGCCGCAGGGCCTGTAGCTTCGCAGCAGCCACATCGCGCTGGTCCCCGCCGGCACGCCACGCGTCGGAAGGCTGTCGTTGACCCTGGCACGGCCGGCCTGAGAGGCTATTGTGCCATGGGGGACCGTGCCCCGGCGTGTGAGGAAGGGCACGGCAAATGCATGGGGAAAGGCGGTAGCATCCGCCACGGACCGCCCGCGGGCGCGGTCCGACCGCACGAAAGGGGAGGCAGGGACGGAGTGGGCAAGCCGAATACAGGGGCATGGCCGTATCTCGCGGCCGCGCTTGCGGCGCTGCTGGGCGCCTGCTCGGCCCACGCCCCGGCGCGCCCGCCGCAGCCGGCGCCCCCGGCGGCATCCGGCCCCGGGAGCGCCGCCGGCGGGAGCTGCCTGCCCCCCGTCTCCGCGGCCGAGCGCGCGCCCCGCCCCCTGCC
>WGBS01000027.1 GCA_015494165.1 Gammaproteobacteria bacterium
CAGGCCCCGCGCGGCGCGTCGGCGCCCGCGGTGGCCGCGGCGCTCGCCTTTCTCTCGGCGCTGGCCACGGTCGCCGCCGCCGGCGCGGCCCAGAACGTGCGGCCGTAGTCGGCGGCAGCCTCCGGTGGCGGCAGGGCCGCGCCGGCGGCGGCGACCGTGGCCAGCGCCGAGAGAAAGGCGAGCGCCGCGGCCACCGCGGGCGCCGACGCGCCGCGCGGGGCACGCGCGAGCGCACGGATGGCGGCGAGCGCCGCGCCGAGGGCCAGCAGACCCAGGCCGGCGAGGAATACGCCGTCGTCCAGCACCGGCACGTAGTCGGCGAGCAGCGCCCGGCCACCGCCCGCCACGCCCGCCACGCCCACCAGGACCAGCCCGGCCCAGAACGCCCCCGCCCCCGCAACGGCGGCGCGGCCGGGCGCCAGCAGCGTCCAGACGAGGGCGGCGCCCGCGGCGAGCCAGGCGGTCACCCCGTAGGTCACGTGCACCACGAGGGCGCGGGGGAAGGCCGCGGCCAGCGCCGCACTGTGGCCGAGCCCGGGGGCGCGCGCCGCCACCACCAGCAGCGCCAGCAGCCCCGAGGCCCCGAGCGCCGCGACCGCGGCCGCGAGCCAGGCCCGCGCGATCCCGCGCGCGCCCGGGGCAGCGAGGCACGCGAAGGCCGCGTTCAGGCCCGCTCGCCGTAGGCGTAGGGGCTCCATCCGGGCCCGAGCTGCGGCGGCACCGGGAAGTTGCCGGGCGGCGGCGGCGAGGGTGCCGCCGTCCACTCGAGCGAGCGCGAGCCCCACGGGTTGGCCGGCGCCGGCTCGCCGCGCAGGGCACCGTGCAGCCAGTTCCACAGGGTCACGAGGGCGCCGGCGAGGATGACGAAGGCGCCGAAGGTCATGAGCTGCTGCATCCCCTCGACCTGCGGGAACTGGGCGTAGTCGTAGTAGCGGCGCGGCATGCCCTCGATGCCCGCGATCATCATGGGCATGAAGACGAGGTTCATGCCGACGAAAGTGAGCCAGAAGCCCAGCTTGCCGGCGCCCTCGCGTTACATGCGCCCTGTCATCTTCGGGAACAGGTAATAGACGGCGCCGAAGATGGCAAAGGTCCCGGCCACCGCCATCACGTAGTGGAAGTGCCCCGGAATGAAATAGGTGTCCTGCAGGTGGAGGTCGAGCGAGGCGATGGCGTTGGGAATGCCCGTGAGGCCGCCGATGAGGAAGAAGAACACCACCCCGAGGGCGTAGAGCATGGGCGTGCGGTACTCGATGGCGCCGCGGTAGAGCGTGCCCACGAGACCGATCATGAGCAGGCCCACCGGCACGCTGATGAGGAGCGTCGAGACCATCTGCCCCACGCGCAGCCAGTCGGGCAGCCCGGCGGTGTAGAGGTGGTGCACCCAGACCTCGCCCGCCAGCAGCAGCACGCCGCCGAAGCCGCCGTAGATCACCATCTTGTAGTTGAACACGCGGTTGCGCGCGAAGGTGGCGACGATCTCGTAGGTGATGCCGAGGAAGGGCAGCAGGATGACGTAGACCGCCGGGTGCGAATAGAACCAGAAGAGGTTCTGGTAGATGAGCACGTCGCCGCCGTTGGCCGGCTGGAAGAAGGTGGTGCCCAGGTACTTGTCGAAGAGCAGCATGGTTACAGCCGTGCCCAGCACCGGCACGAAGATGAGCTGGATGACGAAGGCCACGACGATGGACCACACGAACACGTTGAGCTGGTTCCAGCCCATGCCCGGCGCGCGCATGTAGGCCACGGTGGTGAGGAAATTGACGCCGCCGAGGATGGACGAGAATCCCAGCAGCAGCACCGTGAAGCTGTAGAAGGCCGTGTTGCCCCAGGTCATCGTCGAGTACGGCGGGTAGCCCGTCCACATGACGTCGGGCGGATCCGGGATCACGAAGGTGGCGAGCGCCAGCACGATGCCCGCCCAGAACAGCCACACGCTGAGGGCGTTGAGGCGCGGGAAGGCCACGTCACGCGCGCCGATCATGAGCGGCACGCAGTAGTTGGCCAGAAATCCCGTCAGCGCCGGGATCTGGAAGCCGAGGATCATGGCGGCGCCGTGGAAGTACAGCCAGACGTTGTACTGCTGCGGATTGTCGGTCAGCGTGGGACCGATGGCCGAGAGCTCGATGCGCATCAGGATGGACATCGCGCCCGCGATGGCGAAGGCCGCGAGCGAGCCGATCAGATAGAGGATGCCCACGCGCTTGTGGTCGGTCGTGAACAGCCAGGACTTCAGCGTCGCGCCCATGCCTCAGGCCTCCTCCCCGCCGGCGGCGGCCTCCGCGGCCGCCTTCCGCCCCGCCGCCCGGTACCAGGCCTCGAAGGCGTCGGGGGCCATGACGATCACCTTCCCGGCCATGCGCGAGTGCAGCAGGCCGCAGTACTCGGCGCAGGTGACGACGTGCTCTCCCGGCTCCTTGGGATAGAACCAGAGATAGGTGATGCGCCCCGGCATCGAGTCCTCCTTGACGCGGAAGTCCGGGATGAAGTGGCTGTGCACCACGTCGCGGCTCGTCATGCGCAGCAGCACCGGGCGGCCGGCCGGCACGCGCAGCTCGTTCACCGTGACCGCGCCGTTGGGGTAGGTGTAGTTCCAGCTCCACATGGCGCTCTCGAGGCGCACCTCGAGGGCGCCCTCGGGCACGGTGCGGTAGTCCTTCCACAGCTCCCAGCCCTTGGCCGCGAGGAAAAAGTCGTCGGCCATGAAGGCGAAGGCGGGGATCACGGCCCAGCCCACCGCGGCCGCGGCGCTCAGGCGCGGGGGGTCGCCCTCCGCGCGGTCGCGGCGGCGGTAGCGCCACATGAACCACGCGGCGACCGCGGCGAAGGCGACGCCGATGACGGTGATATCCACCAGCATCTCGTCCCACAGCCGGTCCCAGCCCGCGGCCGGATCGGCAATGGGCTCGGCCCCGGCCATGGCCGCACCCGGCACCAGCAGGCCGGTCAGCGCGGCCGCGAGGACGGTTCGCAGCTCAGGCATGGCCGACCCTCCCCCTCTTGCGGCGATGGATGGCGAAGGAAAAGACCACGAGGCCGACGCCCAGCGCCAGCGCCCCCACGCCCGCGAAGAGCGGGTAGTTGAGCACGTAGCGCCCGTCGGCGTAGCTGTAGCTGAAGCACACGCCCGCGACGATGTCGAGCACGCGGCCGGATTCGGTGATGCGCTCCCAGTTGGCGTCGATGAGCGCAAGCTCCAGGTCGCGCGGGCCGATGCGCAGCCCGTAGAGGTAGCGCACGATGCGCCCCTCGGGCGAGAGCACCACGTAGGCGTTGGGGTGCACGAACATGCGGTCCTGCACGGACCAGAAGTAGCGGTAGCCGACCGCATCGGTGAGCCGGCGGATGTCGGCGGGGTCGGCGAGCACCGCCAGCGTCCAGCCCGGCAGGGCGCGCGCACGGCTGCGGGCGAGGAAGGCCCGTGCGCGCTCGGGCGTGTCGTGGCGGTCGAAGGAGACCGTGAGCACGCGGAAGTCGCGGCCGGGCCGGAAACGCTCCATCCCTTCCAGCGTGCGCTCGAGGTTGCGCGCGATGGTCGGGCAGACGCCGTCGCAGCCGTAATAGGCGAGGACCAGCACCAGCGGCTTGCCGTAGAGGTCGCCCAGCCGGAAGCTGCGCCCCTCGGGGTCGCGCAGGAGGAGCTCGGGGTCGAGCCGCGTGCCCAGATGGCGCGGCTCGTCGATGCGCAGCACGCGCGGGTCGAGCTCGGAGCGCTCGGCCGCCGCCTGCGGGCCCGCGGGCAGGGCCGCTGCGCGCCCGGCCGCGAGCGCCAGCGCCAGCGACGCCGCCAGTGTCGCCCGATGCCGCAAGCTCACCAGAAGTAGACCTGCGAGACGACGAACAGCCACACGATGTCCACGAAGTGCCAGTACATCGAGGCCGACTTCACGAAGGGCTCGCTCACGCGCCCGCGCAGCGCCGGCACGAGCAGCGCGAGAAAGGCGCCGAGGCCGACGATGACATGGGCCGCGTGGAAGCCCGTGATCGAGAAGAAGGCCGTGCTGTAGGCGTTGGTCGCGGGCGTGAAGCCCTCGTGGATGAGCTCGCTCCACTCGCGGGCCGAGAGCAGCACGAAGGCGCCGCCCAGCGCCATGGTCACGAGCAGCCAGCGCAGGAAGGCGCTGCGGCGTCCGCTCGCCAGCCGCGCCTCGGCGGCATGGATGGTAAAGCTGGACGAGACCAGGAGCGCCGTCATCACCAGGGGCACCAGGCGCGGCAGCTCGACGGTCCCGGCCGGCGGCCATTCCGGGGCGCCGAGGCGCATGACCCAGTAGGTTGCGAACAGCGACAGGAAGATCAGGGCCTCGGCGAGGATGAACCACGGCATGGCCGCGGGGCTGAGGCCCAGCTCGTGGGCCCCCAGGCCCTCGCGGATCCAGCCCACCACGCCGGCGACGATCAGCGGCGTGCCCAGGCCCAGCATCAGGACCGCGAGCAGCGGCTGGCCGTAGACGAACCTGAAGGCGAAGGCCAGTGGCAGGGCGAGCAGGATGCCCGCGCTGATGGTGAGCGGCCAGGGGCTGGTCTCCCACTCGTGGGCATGCTCCCCGGCGGCATGGGTCGCGCCCCGCTCGTGCGCGGCCGCGAGGCGGCCGCCGAGCTCGCGCTCGAGCTCCGCGCCTTGCTGCGCCATCGGCGTGCTCCTCCTTTGGCTTCCAGTGGTAGCCGGACGCCCGGTCCGGCCGGGATCTCGCGCCCCGTGCCGGCGCCGCCCGCCGTGCCGGAGCGGCGCGCCCGTGCCGTTGTGTTTGGTAATGCGCCGGGCCTGTCGCGCACAACCGCGGCGCGGCGCGAATCTGACAAAACGCAGAAAGCGCGGCTCCGCGGGCATCGGCCCCGGGAAGCGCGGCGGCCGCTCGCGCGCGGGCGGCCCTCTCGGCCGCCCTGCGCATGGCGGGCCGGGCTCGAAACGGGCTCAGGAGGCGGCCGCAGCACGCAGCGCGGCGCGCAGGGCCTCGAGGTCGTGGAAGCGGACACGGCGCCGGCGCACCTCGAGACCGTCGAGGCGGCCCACGCGCACCATGGCGCGGCTCACGGTCTCCGGGGCGAGCCCCAGGTAGCTCGCGATGTCGTCGCGCGACATGCCGAGCCGCACCTCGTCCGTGCTGAGCCCGGCAGCCTGGAGCCGCTCGGCGAGGTTGACGAGGAAGGCGAGCACCCGCGCCTCGGCCTGGACACCCGGGCCCACCGCCGAGACCACCCAGTCTCGGTGCGCGGCGCCCGACAGCATGGACAGGAGACGGCGGTGCAGGCGGGGGATGCGGTCACCCAGCCCCATGAGCCGCTGGTAACGAACCATGCACAGCGTCGAGGGCTCCAGGGCGCGGATGGTGGTGCGGTGCCGTCCCCCCGCCACGGCGTCCCAGCCGGCGAGCTCGCCCGGCAGATGGAAGGCCACCACCTGGACGCGCGGCCCCCAGCGGGCCTCGGCCTTGAGCGAGCCCGAGCGCACCACCCACAGCGCGCGCAGGGGCGCGCCCTCCTCCACCAGCACCTCGCCCTCGGCGAGCTCGCGGCGGGTGTCCACCACGCCGTCGAGGAGGGCGACCTCCGCCGGCTGCACGCCTGCGGGCAGGCACAGCGGCCCCAGGCAGCAGCGCCGGCAGCGCAGGACGCCGGGGCCCTGCGCGCCGCCGCCTGCTCTGCTTGCGGACGTGCGGATCATGCCCTCGCGCGGAAGTTGCCCGGAGGCAGGATCGGCGCGAGGGCCACGGCCGCGATTGATCTGGATCAATCGCGGCCGGCGGCGGATGTGCTAACGGCGGCGTGCCAGCGCGATGCCCGCGGCGACCACGAAGAGCATGCCGCCGACGATCGCGAGCAGCCCGCCGAGCCCCATCACGGCCATGCCCGCGATCTCCGGCAGGCCCTCGAGCCCCTGGGCGGCGCCGGGTGTCTTGCGGGGCACCCCGTAGCCCCCGGACCAGGCCAGCCCCAGCACGTGCAGGAGCTGGCCGGCGGCGTAGAGGCCGAGCTGCCAGCGCGCGAGACGCACCGGCGGCACCCCGAGGCCGAGGCGCGGCATGAGGTGATAGGCGAGCCCCATGAAGGCGAGCGTGATGCCGACGATGCTGCCGTGGTAGTGGGCCGGCACCCGCACGTCACCGCCCTCGATGGCGAAGCCGAGCACGCCGCCGACCCCGAAGAGCGTCACGGAGGCCCACAGCGCCGCGCGCGCCACCGGCTCGCCCCCGCGCGGGCGGCCGAGGAGGCCGGCGAGCACCGCCGCGCCGATGGGCGCGGCGGCGAGGCTGCCGCCGAAGGCCATCATCCACGTGAAGGCGCGCAGATGGGGCACCGACCCGAAGGGATAGGCGAGATAGACGAGCGGCGTGGCGAAGACGGTCAGCAGCCCCCAGGCGAACAGCGCCAGCACCACGCGCGGCGTGAGCGGTGGGCGCAGGCCGCCGGCGTGCGCGAGCCACAGCCAGGCCACCAGCATGAGCTGCGTGTGCACGTACTGCAGGACGTGGCCGCCGCCCCAGAAGAGCTGCTCGTAGCGCTCCTTGCCCTCGAGGAAGTCCGGGAGCAGGAGCCACGACCAGACGAAGGCCAGCACGGACATCCCGCCGGCGACGGCGGCGGTGTTGACCCCGAAGCGCAGCGCCCCCTACCCGCTCGCCAACAC
>WGBS01000028.1 GCA_015494165.1 Gammaproteobacteria bacterium
CCCGATGCGCGCGGCGAGCGCGCCCGCGCCCAGCACCAGCGCGAGCCCCGCCGCGGCCGCGGCGGGGCTCGCGCTGGTGCTGGGCGCGGGCGCGCTCGCCGCGCGCATCGGGTGGACGCGCCCCGCCGGGGAGCCGGTGGCGGTGGCGCTGGTCCAGGGCAACGTCTCGCAGCGGCGCAAGTGGCTGCCGGCCGAGCGCGCGCGCACGCTGGCCCTCTACCGCGAGCTCACGCTGGCGGAGGCGGGCAGGGCGCGCCTCGTCGTCTGGCCCGAGAGCGCCATACCGGCCTTCGCCGACCAGGCGCGCGGCTATCTGGACGACCTCGCCGCGCGGCTCGCGCCCGCCGGCACCGCGCTCGTGACCGGCATCCTCCACCGCGACCGCCGCACGGGCGAGTATCACAACAGCATCCTCGCGGTGGGCTCCGGCGGCCTCTACCACAAGCGCCACCTCGTGCCCTTCGGCGAGGTGCTGCCGCTGCGCGGGCTGCTCGGGCGCGCGGCGAACCTGCTCAACGTCCCCTACGCCGACTTCACGCCGGGCCCGCCGATGCAGCCGCCCCTGCGCGCCGGCGGCCTGCGGCTCGGCGCCACGGTCTGCTACGAGATCGCCTTCCCGGCGCTGGTGCGCTCGGCGCTGCCGGAGGCCGGCGTGCTGGTCAACGTGAGCAACGACGGCTGGTTCGGCGACTCGCTCGCGCCGCACCAGCACCTGCAGATCGCCCGCCTGCGCGCGCTCGAGACCGGCCGGCCGCTGCTGCGCGCGACCAACACCGGCATCACGGCCGTGATCGACGCCCGCGGGCGCGTGCGGGCGCGCGCGCCCCAGTTCGAGGTCGCCGTGGTGCGCGCGCGGGTCGCCCCGCGCGCCGGCGCCACGCCCTACGTGCGCTGGGGCGACGCCCCCGCGCTCGCCCTCGCCGCCCTCGTTCTCGCCCTCGGCATGCTGGCGCGGCGGAGAGGAGCCTGACGCCCGCGGGCGTCTGACGCCGGCCGTTCAGCCCGTGACGAGCGGGTTGCGGGTGCGCAGCCGCGGGTAGCGGCCGAAGTCGCGGTCGGCGCTCCACAGCTCGCGCACGCCGTGGGCTAGGCACAGGGCGGCGATGCGCGCATCGTGCACCGCCGGCCCGGCCACGCGCGCGGCGGCGAGGCTCTCGCGCAGGCGCTCCCAGTGCATGGGGCCCTCGGCCAGCAGCACGAGGCTGGGCGAGGCGATCCAGGCCTCCACCTGGTCGAGGGCGAGCTCCAGCGGGGTGGGCGGATCGAAGATGCGCGGGTGGGTGACGACGGCGAGGAACTCGTGCAGGCACGGCCAGGGGATCGCCCACGGCGCGCCGCCCTCGGCGAGCCCGCGCACGAGCTCGAAGGCGCGCCCGTGCCAGGGGCTGTCCTCGCGGTGGGCGTAGACCAGCAGGTTGGTGTCGACGGCGATCACGGCGCGCTCCCTGCGCGGCGGGCCCCGGTCAGCCGCCGCGGCCCTCGTAGATCAGCTCGCGTATGCGGCTCCAGCCGTGGGCGGCGGCCTCGGGCCGCAGCCCGCGGCCCCGGAAGGTCACGCGGCGCAGCCGGAAGGCGCCGCCCTTCCGGCGGGCGGCGATCACGGTGCGCAGGCCCTGCTCGACGAGGGCGCGGACGGTGGTGCCCTCCTCGGCGGCGAGGCGCTTGGCCTCGCGCAGGAGCTCGTCTGGAATCTCTACGGTCGTCTTCATACAAAAGGAAACTCTGATCAATCCGCTACGCGGATTGATCCGCTAAGGTGCTTCGCGGCCATTTCGATTTTTCCTATGTAGCCATGCACTTCCATGTGCATGGGCCATCCCGCGGCCGTCCCTGGCCGCGGGGAAGCCCTGAAAAATCCAATTTTTCAGGGCTTCCATAAATATGTATCACGCACCCCGTAGAACTTCCAGGCCGTGCGGTTCGTCTGCGATCCGTGGTCTGCAGCCTGCGGGCTGCAGCCTGCAGGTTGCAGACTGCGGGCTGTCACGCGAACAGCCCGTGCAGGTACCAGCCGCGGGCGCCGCGGCGCTCGCGGAAGACCCACCAGCGCGCCCCCTCGGGCGTCTCGGCCACGTAGTAGTCGCGGGCGACGGGGCGTCCGTCCCACCAGCCGGTGTCGATGCGCTCCGGGCCGGCCACTAGGCGCAGGCCTGCGGGCAGGCAGGCCATGCCCCGGCGGGCGGGCAGCGGCCGCGGCCGGGGCAGCAGCCACAGGGGCCGCTGTCCGGGAGGCAGGGGCTCCGCGGACGGCGGTGTCCGGCCGCGGCCGTCCCGCCCCCCGTTGCCGGCCGGCGCGGGCGCCACGCGCCGCCAGGCGCGCTCGGGGCGGTGGTCGTCGGCAGGCGCGATGCCCGCCAGCGCCGCGCGCCCCAGACGCGCGGCGAGGCGGTCGAGCAGGGCGACGGGCGGCTCGCGCGGGCCCTCGGCACCGGCGCCCAGGAGCTCGCCGGTGCGCGGGGAGGCGGGCCCGACGGGGCCGCTCTCGAGCGTGAGGGAGAACACGGGCGCGGGCAGGCGCGTGCGCTCCAGGCGCAGGCGCAGGAGCTCGAGCAGGCGCGCCGCGTCGGCGCAGGGGGCGGCGAGGGGGAGCGCGACGGGGCCGTGAGCCGCCTCTGTCTCTTATACACATCTCCGAGC
>WGBS01000029.1 GCA_015494165.1 Gammaproteobacteria bacterium
GTCCACGCGCGTGCCCGAGACCTCGGGCGGCGAGCTGGGGGCCCTCGAGCGCGGCATCAACACCATGGCCCAGGCCCTGGAGGAGGCGCGTGCCGAGATGCAGCAGCGCATCGACCAGGCGACGCAGGAGCTGCGCGAGACGCTGGAAGCGGTCGAGGTGCAGAACCGTGAGCTCGACATCGCGCGGCGCCGGGCCTTGGAGGCGAGCCGCGCCAAGTCCGAGTTCCTCGCCAACATGAGCCACGAGATCCGCACGCCGATGAACGGCGTCATCGGCTTCACCAACCTGCTGCTCAAGACCGAGCTCGACGCCGAGCAGGCCGAGTACGTCTCGACCATCCGCAAGTCGGCCACCGAGCTCCTCGACATCATCAACGACATCCTCGACTTCTCGAAGATCGAGTCCGGGCGCATGGTCCTCGAGCGCATCCAGGTGGACCTGCGCGAGTGCGTCGAGGAGGTGGTCTCGCTGCTCGCGCCGGCGGCCTATGAGAAGCATCTCGAGCTCGTGCGCCTGTTTTACTCCGACGTCCCGCGCCACATCGTGGGCGACCCGGTGCGCATCCGCCAGGTGCTGCGCAACCTGGTGAGCAACGCCGTCAAGTTCACGGAGACGGGCTCCATCACCATACGCGTGATGCTGGAGGACGCGCCCGATCCGGACGGGATCGCGACCCTGCGCGTGAGCGTCACCGACACCGGCATCGGCCTCAGCCCCGCGGACCAGAAGCGCCTGTTCACCGCCTTCACCCAGGCCGACACCTCGGCCACGCGCCGCTTCGGGGGCACCGGCCTCGGCCTCGTCATCTCCAAGAAGCTGGTCGAGCAGATGGGCGGCACCATCGGCCTCGAGAGCGAGGCCGGCAAGGGCTCGACCTTCTGGTTCACGATGCGCTGCCCGGTCATCGAGGAGCCGCGCGAGGAGCCGCCCGCGGGCCTGCGGGGCCGCCACGTGCTGCTGTGCGACGCCCATCCGCTCGCGCGGCTGGCCGTGCGCCACCAGCTCGCCGAATGGGGCATGGAGGTCGAGGACACCGCCGAGCTCACGCGCATGGGAGGGATGCTCGCGGAGTTCGAGGCCGGCGAGCGCCCTTGCGACCTGGTCGTGGTCGGGCTCGCGCGCCGCGACCTCGAGCCCGAGCGCCTGCGGCCCCTGGTCGACGCCCTGCGCAGCGGCGCCGTGCCGCTTCTGGCGCTGGCGAGCACCGTGGACCGCGAGGAGCTTGCGCGTGCGGAGGCGGCGGGCTTCATGGCGGCGCTGCCCAAGTCCGCCACGCCCGCGGCCCTGCGCGGGGCGGTCGAGCGCCTGCTCGGCGTGGAGGAGGCGCCGCAGGCCGAGACCGCGCGCGGGGCCTGCTGCCCGGCCGACGCGCCCCCCGGCGGGGAGCGGGTCCTGCCGCGCCTGCGCGTGCTGGCCGTCGACGACAACCGCATCAACCGCAAGCTGCTCACGGCGCTGTTGTGCCGCGTCGGCCTCGAGGTGCACGAGGCCGAGAGCGGCCAGGAGGCGGTGCGGCTCGCCGAGCAGCACCGCTACGACCTCATTTTCATGGACCTCCACATGCCCGGCATGAGCGGCGAGGAGGCGGCGGCGGCCATCCGTGCCGCTGAGCGCGGCCGCCGCCGCACGCCCATCGTCGCCGTCACCGCCAACGCCCTGCCCGAGACGCGTGCGCGCCTGATCCGCGAGGGCATGGACGACTGCCTCGTCAAGCCGGTCACCGAGGAGCAGCTGGTGGAGACGGTGCGGCGCTGGGCGCTGGCGGGGCCCGAGCGCCCGCCCGAGGCCGCGAGGCGGCGCGCGCCCGAGCGCCGGGCGCCCGCGGCGCCGGACGAGGACGCGCGCGACGACGCACGGGCCCGTGCCGTGCGCATCGCGGGCGGCAGCCCCGCGCTCGCCGACGAGCTCTTCGCCATGCTGATGGAGGACCTGCCGGAGCAGCGCGCCGCCCTGGTCGAGGCCCTGCGCGCCGGTGACCACGAGCGCCTGCGCGGCTGCGCGCACCAGATCCACGGCGCCGCCGCCTACTGCGGCGTCAACCGGTTGCGCGAGGCGGCGCGCGCGCTGGAGAGCGCCCTCGCCCGCGGCGAGGCGGAGGCCGCGCCGGCGCTGACCGAGAGCCTGCTCGCCGAGGTCGACCGCCTGCTCGAGCGGCCGGCGTCGGGCGGGGCCTCCTGAGCGTCCCTCAGGACTCCAGCACCACCACCGCCAGCGCGAAGCCGCGCTCGTCGGAGAGCGTGAGGTGGGCGCGGCGCGCACCCAAGGCCTCGAGGCGCGCCCGTGCCGGCCCGTGCAGGGCGAGCACGGGGCGTCCGCGCCGGTCGTGGCCAACCTCGATCTGGCGCAGGCCGATCCCCTCGCGGAAGCCCGTCCCCAGGGCCTTGACCGCCGCCTCCTTGGCGGCGAAGCGGCGCGCGAGGAACTGCGCCCCGCGCGCGGCGGCGGCGAACTCCTCGAGCTCGGCGGGCGTCAGGATGCGCCGCGCGGCGCGCGCGCCGCGGCGCTCGAGCAGGCGCGCCACGCGCGCGATCTCGACCAGGTCCGCGCCGAGGCCGACGATCAAGCCGCGCGCGCCTCCCGCATCAGCCGCTTCATCTCGCGCACGGCCTCCGCGAGGCCACTGAAGACCGCGCGCGCGACGATGGCGTGGCCGATGTTGAGCTCGGCGATCCCCGGCAGGGCGGCCACCGGCCTGACGTTCTCGTAGCTGAGGCC
>WGBS01000030.1 GCA_015494165.1 Gammaproteobacteria bacterium
GGTGCCGCTCGGTATAGACCTCGAAGCGCTCGGGGTAGCGCCCCACGACGGCACGCCCGGCGCGCCGGGGCCAGCTCGCGGTGGTCATGTCGCTCTCTCCTCTCTCCCCGCGGGCCGGCGCCGGCCCGCAACTCCACTAGTCCTGCGGCTCCAGCGGGGCGCCGCCGGCGGCGCGGTCGGCCGCGGGCAGCGCCGCCGTGAGGGCCTCGAGCTCGCGCGCCAGCGCGGCGAGCCGCTCCGGAGGAAGCTCCCCCAGGGCGTGCATGAGGGCACCCTGCGCCGGCCGGGGCGCGCGCTCCAGCACGGCGAGGCCGGCCTCGGTGGGGCGCACCTGCACCGCGCGGTGGTCGGGCCCGCGCCGCTCGCGCCGCACCAGACCGCGGCGCTCGAGGCGCTCGACCAGGTTGCTCGCCGTCGAGCGGTGCACGGCCATCGCCGCGGCGAGCTCCGACACGCGCAGCCCCGGGCGGCTCGCCACCTCCCACAGCGCCCAGAGCTGGGCCGCGCTGATGCCGCAGCGCCGCTCCACCCAGCGCGAGTGCGCCTGGATGGCCCGGAACACCACCCGCATGGCGCGCAGCACGCTGCGCGCGGCCTCCGTGCGGTCGATGCCTCCTGTGCCCTCGGGAGCGGGCGACGCCGCCCCCTGGGCGATGCCGCCGGCCGTGCCCATGGGACCCTCCACGCCGTGGAATGTTTTGGACAATACCATTGCGCCCGCCGCCCGCGCAACCGTCCACGCCGTCGGGGATAGGACACAAAAGCCGGCACTCGCGTCAAACACGCGGCAAACGGCGGCGATCTGCGCCGAACGCGCGTCTATTCGACGGTGACGGACTTGGCGAGGTTGCGCGGCTGGTCGACGTCGGTGCCGCGCAGCACGGCCACGTGGTAGGCGAGGAGCTGCAGCGGCACCGTGTAGACCACGGGCGCGGTCGAGGGGCAGATGTCGTCCAGCGTGAGGGCCTGGTAGCGGTCGAGCTCGACGCGCACGTCGCGGTCGGTGAACAGGAACAGCTCGCCGCCGCGGGCGCGGACCTCCTGGAGGTTGGCGAGCACCTTCTCGAGCAGGGTGTCCTTGGGGAAGGCGCACACCACCGGCATGTCGGCGTCGACGAGGGCGAGGGGCCCGTGCTTGAGCTCGCCGGCCGGGTAGGCCTCGGCGTGGATGTAGGAGATCTCCTTGAGCTTGAGCGCGCCCTCCATGGCGATGGGGTAGAAGGTGCCGCGGCCGAGGAAGAGGGCGTGCTGCTTGTCGGCGAAGGCGCCGGCCATGGACTGGACGGCCTCCGAGAGCCCGAGGGCCACCTCGACCTGGCGCGGCAGGGCGTGGAGCTCCTCGACCAGGGCGCGCTCGGCGGCCTCGTCGAGCCCGCGCCGGCGCGCGAGCGCCAGCGCCAGCAGCCGCAGCGCCACGAGCTGGGTGGTGAAGGCCTTGGTGGAGGCGACGCCGATCTCGGGGCCGGCGCGCGTCATGAGCGCAACGTCCGACTCGCGCACCAGCGAACTCTCGGGCACGTTGCACACGGTGAGGCTGCCGAGGTAGCCGAGCTTGCGCGCGCGCCGCAGCGCCGCCAGGGTGTCCGCGGTCTCGCCCGACTGGGAGATCGTCACGAGCAGCGTGCCCTCGGGCACCACGACCCGGCGGTAGCGGTACTCGCTCGCGACCTCCACCGAGGTCGGCACGCCGGCCTCCTCGAACCAGTAGCGCGCCACGAGACCGGCGTGGTAGCTCGTGCCGCAGGCGACGATGTGGACGGCGCGCGTGGCGTCGAGCAGGGCGCGGGTGCGGTGGCCGAAGCTCTCCTCGAGGAGCCGGCCCCTGTGGATGCGCCCCTCGAGGGTCTCGGCGATGACGGCCGGCTGCTCGAAGATCTCCTTGAGCATGAAGTGGCGGTAGGGGCCCTTGTCGGCCGCCTGGGCGGTGGCCTCGACGCGCTTGGGCGCGCGCTCGACGGGCGCCCCGTCCGGCCCGTAGACCGTGACGCCGTCGCGGCGCACCTCCGCGAGCTCGCCCTCCTCGAGGAACAGGAAGCGCCGCGTCTGCGGCAGGAAGGCGTAGACGTCGGAGGCAACGAAGGTGGCGCCCTCGGCGAGCCCCAGCACCAGCGGGCTGCCGGAGCGCGCCACCACGAGGCGGTCGGGCTCGTCGGGGCTCGCGACCACGAGGGCGTAGGCCCCGACCAGGCGCCGCGTGGCGGCGCGCACGGCCGCGAGCAGGTCGAGGCCGCCGTCGAGCAGGTCGCGCAGCAGGTGGGCGATGACCTCGGTGTCGGTCTCGGAGCTGAAGGCGTAGCCCTTGGCCTCGAGCTCGGCGCGCAGCTCGGCGTGGTTCTCGATGACGCCGTTGTGGACGACGGCCACGCGCTCGCCGCTCATGTGCGGGTGGGCGTTGCGCTCGGCCGGCATGCCGTGGGTGGCCCAGCGCGTGTGGGCGATGCCGGGGCCGCCTTCGAGCCCGGCGCGCTCCACCAGGCCGCGCAGCTCGGCCACCTTGCCCACCGAGCGGATGCGCTCGAGCCGTCCGCTCGGGGCGCGCACGGCGATGCCGGCGGAGTCGTAGCCGCGGTACTCGAGCCGCGCGAGCCCCTCCATCAGGAGGGGCACCACGTTGTCCGGGCCGATGGCGCCGACGATCCCGCACATGGCAGACGGCCCCGCGGCGGCTCAGCCGCCCTCCTCCTCGCGCGGGGCCTCCGCCGGCCGCTCCGTCTCCCCGCGCCCGCCGCGACGGCGGCGCGGCGGCTCGTCCTTGCGGGGGCGCTTCCAGCCCGGGCGCGTCACCTGCGGGGCGCGGCTCAGGGTGAGCTCGCCCGGCGGGGCGTCGCGCGTGATGGTGCTCCCGGCGCCGATGGTGGCGCCGCGGCCGACCGTCACGGGCGCCACGAGCTGGGTGTCGGAGCCGATGAAGGCCTCGTCCTCGATCACGGTGCGGTGCTTGTGGGCGCCGTCGTAGTTGCAGGTGATGGTGCCGGCGCCGATGTTGACCTCGCGCCCCACGGTGGCGTCGCCCACGTAGGAGAGGTGGTTGATCTTCGAGCCCTCGCCGACCTCGGCGTTCTTGAGCTCGACGAAGTTGCCGATGCGCGTGCGGGCGGCGAGCCGGGTGCCGGGGCGCACGCGCGCGTAGGGGCCGACGCGCGCCCCGGGCCCGATCTCGGCCTCCTCCACCAGCGTGAAGGGCAGGATCTCGGCGCCGTCGGCGACGGTGACGTCGCGCAGCACGCAGTAGGGGCCGACGCGCACCCCGTCGCCGAGGCGCACGGTGCCCTCCAGCACCACGCCGACGTCGAGCTCGACGTCGCGGCCGTGCTCCACCGTGCCGCGCACCTCGAGGCGGGCGGGGTCGCGCACCGTGACGCCCGCGCGCATGAGGGCCTCGGCCGCGCGCCGCTGCCACAGCCGCTCGAGGCGCGCGAGCTGGAGGCGGTCGTTGACGCCCAGCGTCTCGTCGGCGTCCTCGGCCTCCACCGCCGCCGCCGGCACGCCCTCGGCCACGGCCATCGCCACCACGTCCGTGAGGTAGTACTCGCCCTGGGCGTTGTCGCGGCCGAGGCGCCCGACCCACGCGCGCAGGCGCGCCGCCGGCGCGGCGAGGATGCCCGTGTTGACCTCCCGGATGGCGCGCACGGCCTCGCCCGCATCCTTCTCCTCGACGATGCGCGCGAGGCGCCCGGCCGCGTCGCGCACGATGCGCCCGTAGCCCGTCGGGTCGTCGAGGCGGGCGGTGAGGACGGCGAGGCCGTCCCCGCCGGCGGCCTCCACCACGCGCGCCAGGGTCTGCGGGCGCAGAAGCGGCACGTCGCCATAGAGCACGAGCACGAGGCCGGCGTCCGGGAGGGCCGGCAGGGCCTGGGCCACGGCGTGGCCGGTGCCGAGCTGCTCGGCCTGCTCCACCCACGCGAGGTCCGGGTCGGGGAAGGCGGCGCGCACCGCCTCGCCCCCGTGGCCGTGGACCACCACGATGCGCTCCGGGCCCAGGGCACGGGCGGTCTCGAGCACGTGGGCGAGCAGCGGGCGGCCGGCGAGCGCGTGCAGGACCTTGGGGCGGTGCGAGCGCATGCGGGTGCCCTGGCCCGCGGCCAGCACCACCACGCTCAGCGGCTTGCGGCTCATCGCTTGCGGCTCCCCGGCAGCTGCCCGCCCCCGCGGGCGGCCTCCAAGCTTAGCGGAGCGCCGGCGGCCGGCGGTAGCCGAATCGCGCCCGTGCATCTGTAGGCAAATTCCGACGCCCGGATGCACCCGCCGCGGCACCCTACGGGCCGCGGTGCTGCTCCGGCCCCGGCGCTCATCGGGCGACGGGCTCGCCGCCACAGGCGCGCAGCCCGGCGAGCACGGCCTCAACCTGCCGCTCGGAATAGCCGGCGAGCGAGATCTCTAGGACGTACCGGCTGTGCCGAAGCCGCTCCGGCACCACATAGATCTTCCACAGCCTCGCGGGCGGACCGTCGCGATGCCACAGCACCGTCGCAGCGCCGCTCCTTGCCGCATCCATCTGCGTTCCCTCGTCCCCAACGACGAGCTCGGGCCAGCCGGCGCGCGTCAGGTCGACATCCTGAAAGAACACCGCCCGGGCCGGGTCCTCCCACCGCAGGATGAGCCCCGCGTTGTAGACCATGTAATCCGGGGGCGGCTCCTGGAGCGTCAGGCACAGCCCTCCCGCCAGCCGAAGCTCAAGCCGTTGCACCACCCGGTCCGGTCCGGCCTCCATGCCGGCCGGCCAGTCGCGCCACCGCGCAAGATCGACACATGGGGCCTGCCCGCACACGAGCCACGGGAGACGGACGTCCGGTGCGGATTCCGCTTCCGGAAGCGCGACCGTCAACACGAGCGCCATCACCCCCCAGCGCAGCGATCGGCGCATTCGACGGCATGCGGGTCGACACTGGCCGCGGCAAAGCACGGCTCGATTCGCTCGGTCGCTCCGGCCGAAAGACATCAGGCTCACCACCCACGACCCAACAGCTCGAAATCCTGCCTGACCGCCAACGCGGCGACGCGGAGGCAGACGAGCCGGTGCGGGCTCGCCGCCTTGAGCCCGCGGGCGAGCCGCCCGAGCTGGCGCGCCACCCAGGCCGGCCCCGGCGGGGTCGCCGGCGGAGATGGCAGAAATCCTGTCAGGACGGAACACCGGCCTGCCCGTGTGAACAGCAGCGTGAGCACCTCGAGCATCTCCGGCCGCAGGGTCCAGCCGGAAACCACCCCGGGACCATACAGCTTCTCGAGCACACGCCGCAGCGCCGCCCGCTCCTCCGGCCCGAACGGCACCGCGGCACCGCTCCGGCCACACCAGTCGCGGCAGCCCGGCGGGCAGGCGAAGTCGCCCATCCCCACCGGCGCCCCCATGCAGCGCACCACGCACTCCGGCGTCCCCGGCACCGCTCCCGAGCGCCGATACCATTCCTCGCATCCACTCGATGCCGACGCTGCATCCCCAACGCCGAGCAGCAGCAGGGCGGCCGCGAGGACAAGTCTTGGCTGCCGCCCGCCCCGACACCTTCCCTTGCCGGGCCGCCGCAAGGCCTCCTGCCTCCGCAACGCATCCTTCCGCCTGCCCGCCCCCGCGGGCGGCCTCCAAGCTTAGCGGAGCGCCGGCGGCCGGCGGTAGCGGAAACCGCCGATCGCGGCTGTAGGGAAAATGCCGACGGCGTCAGTGGCTGCCCGGCGGGCCGAGCGGCTGGCCCGCCGTGACCTCGCTCATGGTGGGCCGGCGCACCTCGAGGATGCGCACCACGTAGCGCAGCCTGCGGCCGGCGAGCGGATGGTTGCCGTCGAGCGTGACCCGGCCGTCCTCGATGCGCGAGACGACGAAGGTGCGCGTCTCGCCGCGCTCGTTGACGAACTCGACCTCGGCGCCCACCTGCCGGTACTGCGGGGGCACCTGCGAGAGGGGCTGGGTGCAGGTGAGCTCCTCGCGGTGGGGCCCGAAGGCCTCCTCGGGCTCGAGCGTCACGCGCACCGTCTCGCCGGCGCCGTGCCCCTCGATGGCCTCCTCGATCTTCTCGAACACGCCGCTGCCGGCGCCGAGGATGATGCCGATGGGCAGGTCGTTCTGCTCCAGGACCTCGCCGTCCTCGCCCTGGATGCTGTAGGTGAAGTAGACGACGAGCCCCTTGCGCGCCTTGGGCATGGCGGTGCGGCCGGCCTCAGCCGCCGGTGCGACCCGCGCGGCGCTTGACGCGCTCGATGGCGCGCAGCTGCGCGAGCGCCTCGGCGAGCTCGGCCTGCGCGCGCGCGTAGTCGATCTCGCCGCGCTTCTCGGCCAGCGCGCGCTCGGCGCGCTCCTTGGCCTCCTTGGCGCGCGCCTCGTCGAGGTCGGCGGCGCGCACGGCGGTGTCGGCGAGCACCGTCACCACGTGCGGCTGCACCTCGAGCAGGCCGCCCGAGACGTAGAAGTCGAGCTCCTCGCCCTCGGGGGTGAGCACGCGCACCTCGCCCGGCCTGAGGCGGGTGAGCAGCGGGGCGTGGCGCGGATAGATGCCGACCTCGCCCATCTCCGCCGGGGCGAACACCGCCTGCGCCGTGCCGGAGTGGATCTCGGCCTCGGCGCTGACGATGTCCACGTGGAAGGTCATGGCCATGGCTCGCTCCTCAGGCCACCGCCTTGGCCTTCTCCACCGCTTCGTCGATGGTGCCCACCATGTAGAAGGCCTGCTCCGGCAGCTCGTCC
This sequence comes from Gammaproteobacteria bacterium, assembly GCA_015494165.1. Lineage (GTDB taxonomy): Bacteria > Pseudomonadota > Gammaproteobacteria > S144-34 > S144-34 > S144-34. Next base: position 6,671 of record WGBS01000030.1, read on the forward strand.
ATCTCGCCGTCGACGATGGCGCGGAAGCCGCGGATGGTCTCCTTCAGCGGCACGTACTTGCCGGGCTGGCCGGTGAAGGCCTCGGCGACGAAGAAGGGCTGCGACAGGAACCGCTGGATCTTGCGCGCGCGCGCCACGACCAGCTTGTCCTCCTCGCTGAGCTCGTCCATGCCGAGGATGGCGATGATGTCGCGCAGCTCCTTGTAGCGCTGCAGGATGCCCTGCACGGCGCGCGCCGTCTCGTAGTGCTCCTGGCCGACGATCTGGGGATCGAGCTGGCGCGAGGTGGAGTCGAGCGGGTCCACCGCGGGGTAGATGCCGAGCTCGGCGATCTGGCGCGAGAGCACGAGCGTGGCGTCGAGGTGCGCGAAGGTGGTCGCCGGCGAGGGGTCCGTGAGGTCGTCGGCCGGCACGTAGACCGCCTGGAAGGAGGTGATGGAGCCCTTCTTGGTCGAGGTGATGCGCTCCTGCAGCACGCCCATCTCCTCGGCCAGCGTCGGCTGGTAGCCCACCGCCGAGGGCATGCGCCCGAGCAGCGCCGAGACCTCGGTGCCCGCCAGCGTGTAGCGGTAGATGTTGTCGATGAACATGAGCACGTCGCGGCCCTCGTCGCGGAAGTACTCCGCGATGGTCAGGCCGGTGAGCGCCACGCGCAGGCGGTTGCCCGGCGGCTCGTTCATCTGGCCGTAGACCAGCGCCACCTTGTCGAGCACGCCCGCCTCCTTCATCTCGTTGTAGAAGTCGTTGCCCTCGCGGGTGCGCTCGCCGACGCCGGCGAAGACCGAATAGCCGGCGTGCTCGATGGAGATGTTGCGGATGAGCTCCATGAGGGTGACGGTCTTGCCCACGCCGGCGCCGCCGAACAGCCCGATCTTGCCGCCCTTGGCGATGGGCATGATGAGATCGATAACCTTGATGCCGGTCTCGAGGATCTCGACCGCGCCCGCCTGCTCGGCGTAGCTCGGCGCCGGGCGGTGGATCGGCCAGCGGGTCTCGGCTTCCACCGGGCCTTGCTCGTCCACGGGCTCGCCGAGCACGTCGAGGATGCGCCCGAGCGTGCCCTTGCCCACCGGCACGCTGATCGGCTGGCCGGTGTTGGTCACCGAAAGCCCGCGCTTGAGGCCGTCGGTCGAGCCCATGGCGATGCAGCGCACCACGCCGTCGCCGATCTGCTGCTGCACCTCCAGCGTGAGACCGGCCTCCTCGACCTTCAGCGCATCGTACACCTTGGGCACGGCGTCGCGCGGAAACTCCACGTCGACCACCGCGCCGATGATCTCAACGATCGTGCCCTTGCTCATCTCTCGAACCTCTCTTCCCAAGGCGGCGTCGCCGAGGGCGCGCCGCGCCCGCCCTCGCCGCCGTCGCCTCCGCCCCTTGCGCCCGCATCGCCAGGACCGCGCGCCTCACGAGGACACCGCCTCGGCGCCGCCGACGATCTCGGCGATCTCGCGCGTGATGGAGGCCTGGCGCGCCTTGTTGTAGGCCAGCTGCAGCTCCTCGATCATGGTGCCGGCGTTGTCGCTCGCCGCCTTCATCGCCACCATGCGTGCGGCCATCTCGCAGGCGACGTTCTCCACCACCCCGCGGTAGACGAGCGACTCGACGTAGCGCGTCATGAGGGTGTCGATGACGGCCTTGGCCTCGGGCTCGTAGATGTAGTCCCAGTGGTGGGCGAGGCGCTCGTCCGCCTTGTCGGCCGTGATGGGCAGAAGCTGATAGAGCTGCGGCCGCTGCGTCATGGTGTTGACGAAGTGGTTGTGGGCGATGTAGAGGCGGTCGATGCGCCCCTCGTCGTAGGCGTCCAGCATCGCCTTGATGGTGCCGATCAGGTCGGCGAGCGCCGGGGCGTCGCCGAGGTGCGTGGCGTGGCAGACCACGCGCCCGCCGAAGCGCCCGAAGAACTGCAGGCCCTTGTTGCCGATGGCGCAGAGGTCAGCCTCGAGGCCGTGCTCCTGCCACTGGCGCAGCTGCTGCAGCACCAGGCGGAAGAGATTGACGTTGAGGGCGCCGCACAGGCCGCGGTCGGTGCTGACCACGATGAGGCCCACGCGGCGCGCCTCGCGCTCGTCCAGCCACGGGTGACGGTACTCGGGGTGGGCGTGCGCCAGGTGCGAGGCGACGGCGCGCATCTTCTCGGCATAGGGGCGCGCGGCGGCCATGCGCTCCTGGGCCTTGCGCATCTTGCTCGCCGCGACCATCTCCATGGCCTTGGTGATCTTCTGCGTGCTCTGGACCGAGCGGATCTTGGTCTTGATCTCGCGCGCGCCGGCCATGCCCGGCTACCTCCTCCTGCCGCTCACCAGCTGTGGTTGGCCTTGAAGTCCTTGAGCGCGGCGTGCAGCGCCTGCTCGATCTCGGGCGTGTAGTCGAGCTCGCGGTTCATCTTCTCGAGCAGGTCCTTGTGCTCGCTGCGCATGTAGTCGAGGAGGGCGTCCTCGAAGTCCGTGACCTTCTTGACCTCCACGTCGTCGAGATAGCCCTCGTTGACGGCGAACAGCGAGACGGCCATCTCGGCCACCGACATGGGCGCGTACTGGCGCTGCTTCATGATCTCGGTGACGCGCTGGCCGCGCTCGAGCTGCTTGCGCGTGGCCTCGTCGAGGTCGGAGGCGAACTGCGCGAAGGCGGCGAGCTCGCGGTACTGGGCGAGCGCCAGGCGCACGCCGCCGCCGAGCTTCTTGATGAGCTTGGTCTGGGCGGCGCCGCCCACGCGCGAGACCGAGAGCCCGGCGTTGACCGCGGGGCGGATGCCGGCGTTGAAGAGGTCGGTCTCGAGGTAGATCTGCCCGTCGGTGATGGAGATGACGTTGGTCGGCACGAAGGCGGAGACGTCGCCGGCCTGCGTCTCGATGATGGGCAGCGCCGTGAGCGAGCCCGTGCGCCCCTTGACCTTGCCTCCCGTGACCTTCTCCACGTAGGTGGCGTTGACGCGCGCGGCGCGCTCGAGCAGGCGCGAGTGCAGGTAGAAGATGTCGCCGGGGTAGGCCTCGCGTCCCGGCGGGCGGCGCAGCAGCAGCGAGATCTGGCGGTAGGCCCAGGCCTGCTTGGTGAGGTCGTCGTAGACGATGAGGGCGTCCTCGCCGCGGTCGCGGAAGTACTCGCCCATGGCGCAGCCGGCGTAGGGAGCGATGTACTGCAGCGCCGCCGACTCGGCCGCGGTCGCCGCCACGACGATGGTGTGCTCCATGGCGCCGTGCTCCTCGAGCTTGCGCACGATGGCGGCCACCGTCGAGGCCTTCTGGCCGATGGCGACGTAGATGCAGCGGATGCCGGTGCCCTTCTGGTTGATGATGGTGTCGATCGCCACCGCGGTCTTGCCGGTCTGGCGGTCGCCGATGATGAGCTCGCGCTGGCCGCGGCCGATGGGCACCATCGAGTCGATGGCCTTGAGGCCGGTCTGCACCGGCTGGCTCACGGACTGGCGCGTGATGACGCCCGGGGCGACCTTCTCGATCGGCGAGGTGGCCTCGTGCTCGATGGGCCCCTTGCCGTCGATGGGGGCGCCGAGGGCGTTGACCACGCGCCCGAGCAGGGCCTCGCCCACCGGCACCTCGAGGATGCGGCCGGTGCAGCGCGCCTTGTCGCCCTCGGAGAGGTGCTTGTAGTCGCCGAGCACCACGGCGCCGACCGAGTCGCGCTCGAGGTTGAGGGCGAGGCCGTAGGTGCCGCCCGGGAACTCGAGCATCTCGCCGTACATGGCGTCGGCCAGCCCGTGGATGCGGACGATGCCGTCGGTGAGGCTGACGATGGTGCCCTCGGTGCGCGCCTCCGCCCCCGCCTCGAAGCCCTCGATGCGCTGGCGGATGAGCTCGCTGATCTCGCTCGGGTTCAGCTGTTGCATCGCTACTTTGTCCTCGGAGCCGGTTTCGGTGGAATTCGTGGCCGCCCTCAGCGCGCCAGGCGCTCGGCCAGGCGCTGCAGCCGCGCGCGCGCCGAGCCGTCGATCACGACATCGCCGGCGCGCACCACGGCGCCGGCGAGCAGCGCGGGATCGACGCGCGTCTCGAGCTCGACGCGGCGCCCCAGCCGGCGCGCGAGCGCCTCGGCCAGGCGCGCGCGCGCGGCCTCGTCCAGCGGGCGCGCGCTCACCACCTCGGCGCGCACCGTGCCCTCGGCCTCGGCGCGCAGCCGCTCGAAGCGCTCGGCGATCTCGGGCAGCAGCGCCAGGCGGCGGCGCTCGGCCAGCAGCCGCAGGAAGTTGCGCCCGCGCGGGGTGAGCACGTCCGCGCACACGCGCTCCATCAGCTCGGCGGCCTGGGCGCGCGTCAGGCGCGGGCTGTCGAGCAGCGCGCGCAGCGTGGGGTCGCGCACGGCCGCCGCGCCGAAGGCGAGGAGCCGCGACCAGGCGTCGACCTCGCCGTGCGCTTGGGCGACGGCGAAGGCGGCGCGCGCGTAGGGGCGGGCGATGGCGGCGGTCTCGGCCATGGCGCTCCCCGCTCGCCCTCAGAGCTCGGCCACCAGCTCGTCGAGGAGCTTGGCGTGGGCGCGCTCGTCCACCTCGCGCTCAAGGATGCGCTCGGCGCCCGCCACGGCGAGCGCCGCCACCTGGCGGCGCAGCTCCTCGCGCGCGCGGTTGAGCTCCTGCTCGATCTCGCCGCGTGCGGCGGCGAGGATGCGCTCGCCCTCGGCGCGCGCCTCCGCCTTGGCCTCCTCGACGATCTCGGCGGCGCGCCGCTCGGCGCGCGCGATGATGTCGGCCGCCTGCTGCTTGGCCTCGTGGATGACCTCGGCGGCGCGCTTGGCGGCGAGCTCCTGCTCGTGGCGGCCGCGCTCGGCGGCGGCGAGGCCGTCGGCGATGTTCTTGCGCCGCTCCTCGAGCGCGCGCATCAGCGGCGGCCAGATGTACTTCATGCAGAACCAGACGAACACCAGGAAGGTGATCGACTGGCCGATGAGGGTGGCGTTGAGGTTCATGCTCGCACCTCGCTGCTGGCGGCCGGCGGCCGCGCGCGCCTCAGCCCGTCGCCACCGCGAAGAGCACGTAGAGGGCGATGCCGACCGAGATCATCGGCACGGCGTCGACCAGGCCCATGACGATGAAGAACTGCGTGCGCAGCATGGGGATGAGCTCGGGCTGGCGCGCCGCGCCCTCGAGGAAGCGCGCGCCGAGGATGCCGATGCCGATGGCGGCGCCCAGCGCGCCGAGGCCCATCATCAGACCACCCGCGATGTAGAGCAGAGCCGTCTCCATTTCTCGTCTCCCGTAGAGCCTTGCCTCGAACCAGAACCGGACGCCGCCGCCTCAGTGGTGCTCCTGGTGCGCCATGTCGAGGTAGACGATGGTCAGCACCATGAAGATGAAGGCCTGCAGCGTGATGATCAGCACGTGGAAGATCGCCCAGCCGAGCTGGAGCAGGCCGCCGAAGACGCCCAGGATCCAGCCCGCGCTGTACATGAGGGCGATGAGGATGAAGATGGTCTCGCCGGCGTACATGTTGCCGAACAGTCGCAGGGCCAGCGAGACGGGCTTGGAGAGGAGCGCCACGCCCTCGAGCACGAGGTTGATGGGCGCGCCCCAGCGGCCGAAGGGCTGGAAGGCGAGCTCGCCCACGAAACCCCCCAGCCCCTTGATCCTGACGCTGTAGTAGAGCATGAGTCCGAAGACCACGAAGGCCATGCCGAAGGTGATGTTCGGGTCCGTGGAGGGCACGATCTTCATGTAGGGAACGCCGAGGAGGTGGGCGAGCTGCGGGATCCAGTCCACCGGGACCAGGTCCATCAGGTTCATGAGGAAGATCCACACGAAGATCGTCAGCGACAGCGGCGCCACGAGGTCGTTGCGGGCGCTGA
>WGBS01000031.1 GCA_015494165.1 Gammaproteobacteria bacterium
CCTACAACGTCTTCATCGGCAAGGGCCAGGCGCTGGTCGTCGGCGGCCAGAGCGCCACGCTTTCCACCACCCCGAACGGCTACGACGCCGGCCGGCTCGAGATCTCGTTCCAGGCCGGCGCGAGCACGGTGGAGGTCTCCTCGCTGCTCAGCGGCGGCGAGCTCGGCGGGCTGCTCGACGTGCGCGCGCAGCTCCTCGATCCGGCACGCGCCGCGCTGGGGCGGGTGGCGGTGGCGCTCGCCGAGCGCTTCAACGCCCAGCACCGCGAGGGCATGGACCTCAACGGAGCCCTCGGCGGCGACTTCTTCCAGGACTACGGCGCGCGCACCGCGGCGCCCCATCCCGCCAACACCGGCACGGCCTCGGTGAGCTACGAGGTGACGGACGTCGGCAAGCTCACGACCTCGGACTACCTGCTGAGCTACGACGGCAGCACCTACACGCTGAAGCGCCTGAGCGACGGCACCACGACGACGCTCAGCGGCTTCCCGGGCTCGCCGGCCACGGTGGACGGCGTGCGGATCAGCCTCGCCAGCGGCGCGATGGCCGCGGGCGACCGCTTCCTGCTGCGTCCCACGCGGGGGGAGGCCGGCGCCTTCGCGGTCGTGCTCGACGACCCGGCGGCGGTCGCCGCCGCCGCGCCCGTGCGCACCGAGGCCGCCCTCGCCAACACCGGCACGGCGGCCATCTCCGCCGGCGAGGTCCTGGATGCGACCGACCCCGATCTCCTCCACCGGGTGCGCATCGAGTTCACCTCCGCCACCACGTTCGACGTGATCGACGAGACGGCCGCCACCACGCTGGCGAGCGGCGTGAGCTACACGAGCGGCGCGAACATCGACTACAACGGCTGGCGGGTGCAGATCACGGGCACGCCCGCCGCGGGCGACCGCTTCTACGTGACGAGCAACGCCGGCGGCGTGGGCGACAACCGCAACGCCCTGCTGCTGCGCGACCTGCGCGCCGCCGGCATCCTCGACTCCGGCGCCTCCACGCTGGACGAGGCCTACGGCGACCTGGTCGCCGACGCCGGCACGCGCACGCGCCAGGCCGAGCTCGACCGCGACGCGCGCGAGGTCATGCGCCAGCAGGCCGAGGCGGCGCTCGCGGCCGTCTCGGGCGTCAACCTCGACGAGGAGGCCGGCCGCATCCTCGAGCTGCAGCAGGCCTACCAGGCCGCGGCCAAGGTGGTGACGGTCGCCGACGCCATGTTCCAGACCCTGCTCGACGCCGTGCGCCGCTAGGGGGGAGCCGTGAGCGCCACACGCATCTCCACCGCACAGCTCTTCGAGCAGGGGCTCGCCACCCTGCAGGCGCAGTACGCGCGCTTCGCGCGCACCCAGCGCCAGCTCGCCACGGGCCAGCGCATCGCCACGCCTTCGGAGGACCCGGCGGGCATGGTCGCCGTGCTGGACGCCAGGGAGGTCATCGAGCGCACGGCCCAGCTCCAGGACAACATCGCCGTCGCCCGGCGCAAGCTGGGCATGGAGGAGGGCGCGCTGCAGACCGTGGTCGACGTGCTGCAGCGCGCGCGCGAGCTCGGCCTGCGCGCCGGCAGCGGCCTGCTCTCGCCGCAGGACCGCGAGGCGATGGCGGTCGAGGTGGACGCGCTGCTCGAGGACCTGGTCGCGGCGGCGAACACGACCGACGGCAGCGGTGAGTACATCTTCGCCGGCTACCAGGTCCGCTCGCGCCCCTTCGCGCCGGCGGCGGGCGGCGGGATCGCCTACGCGGGCGACGAGGGCCAGCGCCGCCTCCCCGTGGGGCCGGGCTTCAGCATCCCGCTCGGCGACCCGGGCACGGCGGTCTTCCGCCGCATCCGCAACGGCAACGGCACCTTCGTCACCGGCTACGGCGCCTCCAACACCGGCACCGGCGTCATCGGCCCCGGCACGGTGGACGATCCCACCGCCTGGGTGCGAGACACCTACACGATCACCTTCACCACCGCCACCGACTGGGAGGTGCGCGACAGCGCGAGCAACCTGATCGCCAGCGGCACCTATACCAGCGGCGCGGCGATCAGCTTCCGCGGAATCTCGGTGGAGATCACCGGCGCGCCGGCGGCGGGCGACACCTTCACCGTAGCCGGCAGCACCAACCAGGACATGTTCACCGCCCTGCAGGAGCTGGCGGCCGCGCTGCGCGCCGACACCAGCGATGCCGCGGCCACGGCCAAGATGCAGATGGATCTGGGGCGCGCGCTGCTCGACATCGACCGGGCGCTGGAGCACGCCACGGACGTGCGCGCGGAGGTCGGCGGGCGCCTCAACGCCCTCGACCAGCAGGAGCGCCTGAACGAGGACCTCCTGGCGCTCGCCCGCCGGCACCTCTCGGAGCAGCAGGACCTCGACTACGCGGAGGCCATCAGCCGCTTCCAGCGGCAGCTCCTTGCCATCGAGGCCGCGCAGCGCTCCTTCGCGCGCGTCGGCAGCCTCTCGCTGTTCCAGTATCTCTAGGCCCGTCAGCACCTTAGTGACTTTTTCGCTCCCGGTGCGGGAGCGTCCGCGATGGCACGGCCCTTGCTCGGGCAGGGGCACTCAACCTTCGGCCCCGCCTGCCGATGAAAGGGACGGGGCCGAGCCGGCCACAACGAGCGGGAGAGAGCCATGGCCAAAGAGTTCCGTTTCGGGCGCAGCGTGGTCTCCGAGCGCGGTCCGGCCTACGTGATCGCCGAGATCGGGCACAACCACCAGGGCGACCTCGACACCGCCCTGCGCATGATCAAGGTGGCGGCGGGCGTGGGCGCAAACGCGGTCAAGTTCCAGAAGCGCGACAACCGCGCCCTCTACACGCGCGCCATGTACGACCGCCCCTACGACAACGAGAACAGCTACGGCGCCACCTACGGCGCGCACCGCGAGTTCCTCGAGTTCGGCTGGGACGAGTACGTGGAGCTCAAGCGGTGCGCCGAGGACAACGACGTCGAGTTCATGGCGACGGCCTTCGACTTCGAGAGCGTGGAATTCCTCGAGCGCCTCGGTGTCAGCTCCTACAAGATCGCCTCGGGGGACGTGACCAACATCCCGCTGCTCGAGGAGGTGGCGCGCCTCGGCAAGCCGCTGTTCATCTCCACCGGGGCGGCCGATCTCGACGAGGTGCGTCGTGCCTACGAGGCGGTGGTGCGGCACAACGACCGCATCTGCCTGCTGCACTGCACCTCCGGCTACCCGACGGAGTACGAGGACCTCAACCTGCGCGTGATCACCACGCTCAAGGAGGAGTTCCCGGAGGCCATCATCGGCTACTCCGGGCACGACAACGGCATCCTCGCTCCCTCGCTCGCCTACATGCTGGGCGCGGTGGTGATCGAGAAGCACTTCACCCTCAACCGCGCCTGGAAGGGCACCGACCACAAGTTCTCGCTCGAGCCCACCGGGCTCTACAAGATGGTGCGCGACCTGCGCCGCATCGACCTCGCCCTGGGCGACGGCCGCAAGGTGCTGCGTCCCTTCGAGGTCGAGGCGCGCAAGAAGATGGGCAAGAGCCTCTACGCGCGCCGCACCCTGCGCGCCGGCACCGTGCTGCGGCGCGAGGACGTGGCCATCAAGTCTCCGGGCGGGGGGCTTCCGCCCTACATGCTCGAGGACATCGTCGGGCGCCGCCTGCAGGTGGACGTGCCGGAGGAGGTGCCCTTCGCGCTGGAGCACTTCGAGGGCGCGAGCCTGAGCCGCGCCGTCGGGGGCTGAGGCTGTGGAGGCAGATCTCGCGCGCCGCGCGCGCCGCGTGCGGCTCCTCGCCTTCGACTTCGACGGGGTGTTCACGGACAACCGCGTGCTCGTGCTGGAGGACGGGCGCGAGGCGGTGCTGTGCAGCCGCGCCGACGGCCTCGGGCTGGCGCGCGCGCGCGCGGCCGGGCTCGAGCTGGTGGTGATCTCGACGGAGACCAATCCCGTCGTCGGCGCCCGCTGCCGCAAGCTCGCCATCGAGTGCGTGCAGGGCTGCGCCGACAAGCTCGCGGCGCTGCACGCCCACGCGCGCCGCCTCGGCATCGGCCTCGAGGAGGTCGCCTACCTCGGCAACGACATCAACGACCTCGACTGCCTGCGCGCGGTGGGGCTGCCGGCCTGCGTGGCGGATGCCTGGCCCGAGGCGCGCGCGGCCGCGCGGCTGGTGACCGCACGGCCGGGCGGCGCGGGCGCGGTGCGCGAGTTCTGCGAGACCGTGCTCGCCCTGCGCGCCGCGCGCGGGAGCGCCTCCGGCCTCGTGGCATAGCTCTTGCTTCGCTCCGCGAGGGATGCGGAGGGCGTCGGAGGCTTGACGTGAGCGCGGAGGGTGCAGCGACGGAGCGCTTCCGCCTCGACGGGCGGGTCGCGGTCGTCACGGGGGCGTGCGGCCGCTTGGGGCCGGTGTGGGTGGAGGCGCTGCTCGACGCGGGCGCGCGGGTGGCGGCGCTCGACCTCCCGGACGTCCCCGTGCCGCCGGCGCTGCAGCGGCTGCTCGAGCGGCACGGCGACGCGCTGCGCCTCTACCACGCCGACGTGCGCGTGCGCGAGACGCTGGAGGCTGCGCGCGAGCGCTGCGAGACCGAGCTCGGGCCCGTGCGCATCCTGGTCAACAACGCGGGGATCGACCAGCCGCCGGGCCCGGCGCAGACGTGGACGCTGGACCAGGTGCCGGCGCGCCAGTTCCACGACGTGCTGGCGGTCAACGTCACCGGCGCCTTCCAAGCGGCCCAAGTCTTCGGCGCCGGGATGGTGGCGGCCGGGGACGGCGCCATCGTCAACATCGGCTCGCTCTACGCCACGGTCTCGCCCGATGCGCGGCTCTACGAGCACCTGGACCTCGACCCCCCGTTCCTCAAGCCGCCGGCCTACGGCGCCTCCAAGTCTGCGCTGCTCGGCCTCACCCGCTATCTGGCCGCGCACTGGGGGCCGCATGGGGTGCGGGTCAACAGCCTCTCGCCGGGCGGGGTGCGCGGCGGGCAGGACCCGCAGTTCCGGGAGAAGTTCGAGGCGCGCGTGCCGCTGGGGCGCATGGCCGAGCCCGCCGACCTCGGCGGGCCGCTGGTCTTCCTGGCCTCGCCGGCGGCGTCCTACGTCAACGGCATCGACCTGAGGGTGGACGGAGGCTATGCAGTCTGGTAGCGCGGAGCAGGTCACGCATGCGGTGCCTGGTGGCGGGGCGCTGCCGGAGCTCGCGGGCAATTGGATCGCGGGCCGCGAGGGGCCGGCGGCCAACGGCGGCACCCTCGACAAGCGCAGCCCCGTGGACGGGCGCCTGCTGTGCCGGGTGGCGCGCTCGGGCGCGGAGGACGTCGCCGCGGCGGTGGCCGCGGCGCGCGCGGCGCAGCCCGCATGGGCGGCGATGCCCGGGGTGCGGCGCGGGATGGTGCTGCACGAGGTGGCCGAGGCCCTGCGCCGCCGGCGCGAGGCGATGGCGCGCGTGGTGGCGCTCGAGACCGGCAAGTCCTTCCGCGAGGCGCTGGCCGAGACCGACGGCGCGGTCGCGCAGGGGCTGTTCATGGCCGGCGAGGGCCAGCGCCTCTACGGGCGCACGACGACGAGCGCCGTCGAGGGCCGCCAGGCCCTCACGGTGCGCCAGCCGGTGGGCGTCGCAGGCCTGATCGTCGCGGCCAACACGCCCATCGCCAACGTCGCCTGGAAGGTCTTCCCGGCGCTGGTGTGCGGCAACGCGGCGGTGCTCAAGGCACCGGAGGACGCCCCGCTCACCGCGTGGCTGTTCGCGCGCATCGCCCACGAGGCGGGGCTCCCGCCGGGCGTGCTCAACGTCGTCCAGGGCTACGGGCCTGAGGCGGGACGCGCGCTCGCCGCGCACCCCGAGGTGGGCGTGGTGAGCTTCACGGGCTCCACGGCGGTCGGGCGCGAGATCGCCGAGACCTGCGCGCGACGCCTGGCCAAGGTCTCGCTCGAGCTCGGCGGCAAGAACCCCTTCGTCGTCTGCGACGACGCCGACCTCGAGGCGGCCGTGCGCTGGGCGACGCTGTCGGCCTTCAGCAACGCGGGCCAGCGCTGCGCGGCCGGCAGCCGCATCATCGTCTTCGACGCCGTCTACGAGCGCTTCCGCGACATGCTGGTCGCGCGCACGCGCGCGCTGCGCGTGGGCCCCGGCGACGACGACGACCTCGGCCCCGTGATCAACGAGCGCCAGCTCGGGCGCATGCTCGCGGCCGTGGAGCGCGCGGCGCGCGCCGGGGCGCGCGTGCTGACCGGCGGCGGGCGGCTCACGGACCCGGCGCACCGCGACGGCTGCTACATGGCGCCGACGCTGCTCGAGGGGGCGGGGCCCGACGACGAGATCTCCACCACCGAGCTCTTCGGCCCCATCGCCTGCCTGTATCGCGTGCGCGATTTCGAGGAGGCGCTGGCGCTCGCCAACCGCTCGCCCTACGGCCTCACCGCGGCCATCCACACCCGCAACGTGCACCGGGCCATGGAGTTCGTGCGGCGCGTGGAGGCCGGCGTCGCCGTGGTCAACGGCGGCACCTACGGCAGCGAGCCGCACATGCCCTTCGGCGGCCTCAAGCAGTCGGGCAACGGCACACGCGAGCCGGGGCCCGAGGCGCTCGACGTCTACAGCGAGCTCAAGGACGTCTACATCCACGTGGACGGGGCGGCGACATGAGCGCGGGCCCGACCATCGTCGCGCTCGTGCCGGCGCGCGCCGGCTCGCGGCGTGTGCCGGGCAAGAACGTGCGCCCGCTCGCCGGCCATCCGCTCATCGCCTACACGATCGCCGCCGCCCGCGCCAGCGGCATCTTCGACGCTGTGGTGGTCTCCACGGATTCGCCCGCCTACGCCGCGCTCGCGCGCCACTACGGCGCCGAGGCGCCCTTCCTGCGCCCCGCCGCGCTCGCGGGCGCGACCTCGCCCGACATCGGCTGGGTGCGCCACGCTCTCGCCGCGCTCGCCGAGCGCGGCAGGCGCTACGACTGCTTCGCCATCCTGCGCCCCACCAGCCCCTTCCGCACCGCCGCCACCATCCGGCGCGCGTGGGCGGAGTTCCGCGCCGAGCAGGGCGTGGACTCCTTGCGCGCGGTCGAGCCTGTGGCCCAGCACCCGGGCAAGATGTGGATCGTGCGCGGGCGGCGCATGCTGCCGCTGCTGCCCTTTGCGCCGGACGGGGTTCCCTGGCACAGCCGCCAGTACCAGGACCTGCCGGCGGTGCACGTCCAGAACGCGAGCCTCGAGATCGCCTGGGCGCGCGTGGCGCTCGAGGGCGGGAGCATCGCGGGCGAGGTGGTGATGCCCTTCCACACCGAGGGCCTGGAGGGCTTCGACATCAACACGCCCCGGGACTGGTGGTATGCCGAGCACCTGATCGCGAGCGGCGAGGCACGCCTGCCCGAGGTGGGGCGCCCGCCGCTCTTCCTCGAGGACGTGGCCGCGGAGCCGGCCGGGGAGGGTGGGGCGTGAGCGCCGGACACGTGCCCCTCGAGGAGCTGCGCCGCCTGCGCGCGCTCGATGCCCCGCCGGAGGTGCGCTGCCTGCTGTTCGCCGACGCCTGCCGCATCAACGTGCTGCACATGATCGCGCGCGCCGGCTCCGGGCACGTCGGCAGCAGCCTCTCGAGCCTCGACATCGTGAGCTGGCTGTTCCTCGAGGAGCTGGACCCCTCGGCGGGCGACGTCTACTTCTCCTCCAAAGGCCACGACGTGCCGGGGCTCTACGCCGTGCTCGCGGCCCTGGAGGTGATCCCCTTCGAGCAGATCCACCGCCTGCGGCGGCTGGGCGGCCTGCCCGGGCATCCGGACGTCACAACGCCCGGCATCGTCACCAACACGGGCTCGCTCGGGATGGGCGTCTCGAAGGCGAAGGGCATCGCGCTCGCGCGGCGGCTGCTCGGACGCGGCGGGCGCGTGTTCGTGCTCACCGGCGACGGCGAGCTCCAGGAGGGGCAGATCTGGGAGTCGCTGCAGCAGGCCGCGCTGCGCGGCATGCGCGAGCTCACGCTGATCGTCGACCACAACAAGCTCCAGTCCGACACGTGGGTCGAGCGCGTGAGCGCGCTCGGCGATCTCGAGGCCAAGCTCCGGGCCTTCGGCTGGGCGGTCGCGCGCTGCCCGGGCCACGACCCGCGCGCCCTTGCCGCGGCCCTCGCGCGGCTGCGCGAGGCGCCCGGCCCGCGCGCCATCGTCGCCGACACGGTCAAGGGACGTGGCGTGCCCTTCATGGAGCACGAGGCCTTCGGCCCCGACACGCGCCTCTACCCCTACCACAGCGGCGCGCCGTCGCCCGAGGAGCATGCGCGCGCGGTGGAGATCCTGCTCGCGCGCGTGAACGAGGGCCTGGCACGGCTCGGCGAGCGGCCGCTCGCCCTCGCCGCCGAGCCCCGGGCGCGCCGGTCCGGCACCGCGGCTTCCGGCGGGCGCGTGCAGCGCCTGGTCGGGGCCTACGGCGAGGCCCTGGTCGCGGCGGCGCGTCGCCGCCCGGAGCTCGTGGCCCTGGACGCGGATCTCGCCAAGGACTGCGGCCTGCTCGCCTTCGAGCGCGCGTTGCCGGAGCGGCTCTTCGAGTGCGGCATCGCGGAGCAGGACATGGTCTCGCAAGCGGGCGCCATGGCCCTGAGCGGGCTGCGGCCGGTGGTGCACTCCTTCGCCTGCTTCCTGACGGCGCGCGCCAACGAGCAGATCCACAACAACGCCACGGAGCGCACGCGCGTGGTCTACGTCGGCACCCTGGCGGGGCTGCTGCCGGCCGCGCCGGGACACTCCCACCAGGCGGTGCGCGACATCGCCGCCCTGTCGGGCGTGCCCGGCATGACCATGCTCGCGCCGGCGCACGAGGCGGAGGTCGGCCCGGCGCTCGCCTGGATCCTCGACCATGCCGAGGGCCCGGCCTACCTGCGGCTCGCCTCGATCCCGTGGCCGGTCCCTTTCGGGCCGCATCCCGAGGCGTTCGAGACGCCGGGCCGCGGGGCGCTCCTGCGCCCGGGCGGGGACGTCGCGCTGGTCTCCTACGGGCCCGTGATGCTCTCGCAGGCGTGGCACGCGGCGGAGCGGCTCGCGGCGGAGGGGATCGAGGCGCGCGTGGTGCACCTGCCGTGGCTCAACCGCGTGGACGGTGCGTGGCTGCGCGAAGCGCTCGCCGGCGTGCGCGCCGTATGGGTGATCGACGACCACGCCCCGGACTCGGGCCTCGGGGCACGGGTCGCGGCGGCGCTGGCCGCGGAGGGCTGCCCCCTGGCTGTCCGGATCCTGGGCGTGGAAGGGATTCCGGCGTGCGGTGCGCCCGAGGAGGCGCTCGCCGCGCACGGGCTCGACGCCGCCTCGCTCGCCCGCACGGTGGCCGCGGCGCTGGAACGGGAGGCGGCGGCGACGTGAGCGGAACCCGGCGCGCGGTGATGCTCGAGGAGGCGCGTGCTGCGCGTGCGCGCGGCGACCTCGATCTGGCCGTGCGCCGCTGCGAGGCCGTGCTGGCCGAGGCGCCGGACGACCTCGAGGCCGTCTACCTGCTGGGCGCCATCCAGGCCCAGCGGGGCGCGGACGAGGCGGCGCTGCGCTGCTTCGAGCGCGTGCTGGAGCGTGAGCCCCGCCGAGCCGAGGCGTGGAACGCTCGCGGCGTGCTGCTCGAGCGGCGCGGCGGGCTCGCCGAGGCCGAGCGCTGCTACGCGCGCGCCATGGGCTGCGCGCCGCGCGCGTCCACGCCGCGCTACAACCTGGGCCGCATGCTGCTCGGGCAGGGCCGCGCCGCGGAGGCGCGCGCCCTGCTCGAGGAGGCCGCGCGCCTCGACCCGCGCGGGCTCCCGCCCCTGCTGATGCTCGCCTCGGCCTGCCACCGGCTCGGCGATCTCGAAGGCATGCGCGCCGCGCTGGAGCGCGCGCACGCCCTGGCGCCGGCCGATCCCACGGTGCTGCGCAGGCTGGGCGACTGCGCGCGCCACCGCGGCGAGGCGGAAGAGGCCGTCCGCTGGTACGGGCAGGCCCTTGCCGTCGCCCCGGACGACGCGGTCACGCGCTGGAACCGCGCCCTCATGCTGCTCGCCCTCGGGCGCTGGCGCGAGGCGTGGCCCGACTACGAGCTGGGGCTCGAGCTCGGCGAGCGCCGGGTGGCACCGTTGCCCGGGGTGCCGCGCTGGGACGGCTCCCCGTGCGGGCGACTGCTGGTGCAGTGGGAGCAGGGCTTCGGCGACACCATACAGTTCGCACGCCTGCTGCCGGAGGCGCGCCGACGCGTCGCCCACCTGACCTTCCATTGCCAGCCGGAGCTTGCGGCGCTGCTCGCCCGGAGCCTCCCGGGCTGCACCGTCGTCAGCGGCGGCACGCCACCGCCCGGCCCCTGGGACGCCGCCATTCCCCTGCTCAGCCTGCCGGGCGTGCTCGGCCTGGCGCCGGACCTGATTCCGGGCGGGGTGCCCTACCTGCGCCCGGACCCGGAGCGCGTCGGCTCCTGGCGGGCCCGCCTGGCGCCGCACGACCGCAGGGCACGGGACGTCGGCATCGTTTGGTCCGGCAACCCGGCCTTCCGAGCCAACGGCGACCGGAGCTGCGGGCTCGCCGCCTTCGGCGCGCTGGCGGGCGTGGAGGGCGTGCGCTTCCACGCGCTGCAGAAGGGGCCGGCGGAGGCGGAGCTGGCGTCGCCGCCGCCCGGGCTGGCGGTGACGCCGCTGGGGCCCTCGCTGCGGGGCTTCGACGACACCGCCGCCGCGATCTGCGCCCTCGACCTCGTGATCACGGTCGACACGGCGGTGGCCCACCTCGCCGGCGCCCTGGGGCGCCCGGTATGGATATTGCTTTGCCACACTCCGGACTGGCGTTGGGGCACCGCGGGCGAGCGCAGCGCCTGGTACCCGACGGCGCGGCTCTTCCGCCAGCCGCGCCGCGGCGACTGGGCTGCGGTCTTCCGCGAGGTCCGCGCCTCGCTCGACGGCTGGCGGCAGGAGACGGAGGCGGCATGAGGACGGAGACTGCGACGGCCGGCACGGCCCGGCATCCGGAGAGCTTAGATGCGCGCCGTGCCCGCACCCTGGCAGCACGCTGGCGCGCTGCAGGCGGGCGTACTGCCTGGTACCCGACGGGCCGGTTCATCTGCGAGCTGCGGGACGGTGACCGGACACGGCTTTCCGGCAGGAGAGGAAATTCTCGGGAGCCGGTGGAACGGAAAAGGGGTGTGGTCCAAGGGTTGATCATTTAATCGGTTCGGGCACAAGGCGGATACGAGGGCCACAGATGATCGGTGCGGCACCAGAAAAGCATGCGAGGCACGCTGCCCTTCTCGAAGGGGGGCGCCTTTTCGCCAAAGGCGATCTGCAAGGAGCGATCGACATTTTTAGGTCGGTGCTCTCGGAAGAGCCGCGTAACGTGGTCGCATTGAACAATCTGGGGGCCGTTTACTGGCATGTGGGGCGGCCATCGGAGGCGTGCGAGTGCTTCCGTAGGGCCGTAGAGATCGACAGCAACTACCGGCAGGCCGTCCTGAATTATGCCAAGGTTACGGAAGAGCTTGGTGATCGGCGCCTGGCGCGCGAAATTCTAGGCAAGTTTTATGTGCTTCACCCTCTGGACGACGAGATATGGATCGATCTCGTCAGGAGTCAACGGATTGAGCACTGCGTGAAGATTGATGAGCCGCTGTTGCTGATTTCTCAAATCCAGCGGTCCGGAGGCACCCTCCTGTCGCAGCTGTTTGATGGTCACCCTCAATGCTTTGCCCATCCTTTCGAGCTGCATTGGGGGCGGCCGGAAAAGTGGTACTGGCCGCAACCAAGCGTGGGTGACGTTGACCCTGAGAAGGTGTTCTTGGACATCTTCGAGCATGTGAGCACAAAGTTTGTCGCGTTTGGATACGCAAAGGACAATGAAAGACGATACCTCTACCCCTTCTTGTTCGATGTGGGCTTGCAGAGGGAAATATTCGTCAGGAGCCTGCGTTCCGTGAGCGTTAGATCTCGTCGCCAGGTTTTGGATGCATACATGACCTCGTATTTCAATGCGTGGCTCGACTACCAGAATTTGTATCGTGGGGACAAGAAGTACGTGACCGCCTTTGTTGCGCGTCTCAACATGAATTTTCCGTCATGCGAAGAGTTTTTCGCGGATTACCCTGACGGCGTTTTCGTCTCCGTGATTAGGCATCCTGGCGACTGGTATGCCTCCGCTCGGAGACACAAGGTTCAGGGTAGAGCCGTGGCGGAGTATCAGGGCGTGGAAAGCGCCATGGCGCTGTGGTGTAGTTCAACGAGGGCAAGTATCGAATTGAAGAAAAGGCATCCCGACCAGGTCGTCTTGGTGTCGTTCGAGTCCCTGGTTGGAGAAACCAAAGGCACGATGAGCGCTATCGCGGCGCAGGTCGGGCTTGACTGGGACGATACGCTTTTGGTGCCGACCTTCAATTCCATGCCGGCCTATCCAAATTCGAGCTTCGGCGCCGGGCAGGCAGGTGTCATGCGCGAAGCGGTGGGGCGGCACCGCAAAGAGCTTTCCGAGGAGGAGCGCCGTTTGGTCGATGATGCGGCAGGTGATCTGTACGAGGAAGCTTTGTCCTTGGCCATAGAGCCGTGACCGGGGAGATAGGACGGTGGCGCACATCGACGCGAATCTGGATACGGCGAACCTATATCTCAGGGCCGGGCTGCTGGAGAGGGCAGGTGAATATCTGGACGCGGTGCAAGAATCGCTGCGCCAGGGCGGGAGCGGCGGGGATGACCCTCACTATCTGCGCTGGCTCGCGCTGCGGGCGAGGCTCGACCTCATGCGCGAGGACCGCGCCGCCTGTGCCGAGCGGATCGGGGAGGGGCTCGCGCTCGCGCCGCAGCACGTGGACCTGCTCTTCCTCCGCACGCTCATCTACTGGGACTGCGGGCGGCCGGACGAGATGTTCGTGAGCCTGCTGGCCTACCTGGGGGCGGTCGCCGCGACGCCGCCCGAGGAGGCGGCAAGCTACGAGTACGCCTCGCCCGCGGTGGTGCGCGACGCGCTTGAGACCCTGCTGCCTGCGGCCTATCGCGCGGCCCCCTCCCGGGCGGCCTTCCGCGAGGCGGTGGAACGGGGCGCGCGCCGCGCCCGGGGCAACGAGCTCTTCGCCACCGTGCTCGCCCTGCTCGAGCGCATCGACCGCGCCGAGGCGGAAAAGGGCGAGGCGGACGGAGCGGGCGGCGCTCCCGCGGTGTCGGGGAACGCGGCCCGAGGGGATGGCGAAGATGGCTGAGCCGCGGGCGCTGTTCGTGGTCGGCGAGCGCGAGGCCTCGGCGACCTCCATGCGCGTGCTGCAGGTCCCGGCGCGCCTGGCGCGCGCCGGCTGGCACGTGGACCTCCTCACCGAGAGCGAGGCGGTCGCCGCCCACGCGCGCGAACGCTACGGCGAGGAGCCGCGCGTGGAGGTGACGGTGGCGCGCTTCGACGACCGCTTCTGGACCATGCGCCAGCGCGACGCTTTCGCCAAGACCTTCATCCGCCTCTACTCCGACCTCGTCGTCCCGGGCACCGACATGCCGTTCTGGAAGATGGTCGCCTTCGACGACTTCCTGTGGCACGTATCGCGCTACAGCATGGCGCGCATCGAGGGCACGCACGACGCGGTCGTGCTCGCAGCGCCATCCGCCTACGAGCGCCCGCGCGACCAGGCCGACGTCATGTACACCAACGCCGTCTACCATGCGCGGCGCCTCGGGGTGCCGGCCGTCGGCCTCCAGGTCTATCCCCACACCGACCTGCCGGCGCTGCTCGTGCAGGTGCTCGACGAATGGGTGGTGGGCGACGAGCAGGCGGCGGCGCACCTGATCGAGCAGGGCGTGGCGCGCGAGCGCGTGCACCTGCCCGCCGATCCGCTGGAGCGCCACCTGCTCGCCTCGGTGGGCGATCCGCTGCTCGAGCGGCTGCTCGACCCCGGCCTCGAGGCGCCGGACGGGACCCTGACCGTGAGCCTCATCAACCATGCGTCGAACCGCCTGCAGCTCCGCCAGGCGATCGAGGCGGTGGGCCGCGTGCCGGGGGACAAGCGCGTGTTCTTCTGCTTCGTCGGCCTCAACGTGCGCGAGCTCACGGAGGAGGACGTCTTCGAGGATCTCATCGCCCCGGTGCTGCGCGAGCACGTCGGGAGCTACTACACGGTCGGCACCCAGTCCATGATGCCGGTGCTGCTCGCCTCGGACGTGATCGTCTCGACCAACTATCTGCGGCCGCTCGCCCTCGCGGCGCGCTACGGGCGGCTCGCGGTCGTCTTCGACCCGCTGCGCGAGCCGGTGGCGCACCTGGACGAGCGCGTGCGCCAGCTCACGGACGCGGCGGAGCTCGAGGCGCTGGTGCGGGAGGCGGCTGCGCGGCGTGCCGGGCGCTGCACGCTGGCGCGCGTGCTGGAACGCGCGCGCCAGCGGCGCGCGACGCACTCGGCGCGGAGGGTGCGGGCATGAGCCTCGCGGGCGTGCGCATCGCGTGCTTCGTGGCCCTGCCGCACCACAGCCGCTTCCTGTGGCCGGTCATGGAGCGCGCGCGCGCGGCGGGGGCGCAGACGCTGTTCTTCACCACGCTCTCGGACTACCCCTTCGAGCGGGACGTGGTGCGGCGCGGCGTCCCCTGCCGCCTGCTGCAGGAGTACGCCGACGCCGCCCTGCGGCGGCGGGTCGCGGAGACCTCGCGCGCCTTCTTCCGGGAGTGGGCCGGGCGCATCTTCGAGTGGGACGGAATGCAGCACTGGCCGCTCGTGCTGCAGGACTCGCTGATCCGCGCCGGGCTCGAGGAGGTGCACTGCGTCGAGGCCTTCATGCGCGCCGAGCGCCCCGACATCGTCGTCGCCCTGCACGAGCGCAACCGCTGGGGCAAGCTCCTCGGGCACGCCGCGCGCCGCCACGGCGCGGCCTACGTCACCTTCCAGGAGGGGGACTACTACGAGGACCGCATCAGCTTCGCCTCGCACAGCGAGTACTCCACCGCGCTGCTGCTGTGGGGCGAGCGCACGCGTGAGCGGCTCCTGCGCCACCGCGTCGCGCCCGAGAAGATCGTGCTCACGGGCAACACGCACCTCGGCGAGGCGGTGCGCGAGCTCTGCACCCCCGAGGTGCGCGCGGAGACGCGGCGCGAGCTCGGCATCGCGGAGGACGCGCGGGTCGTGCTCTTCCTCGTCGGGCTGCAGTGGGGCGTGGCCAAGAGCCGCGAGCTCTGGGGCCGGCTGCTGGCCGGCTTCGGCGAGGAGCTGGTGCCCCTGTTCAAGTGGCACCCCAAGGTCGCGGCGCACAGCTTCGAGAGCGACTACGTGCCCATGATCCGCGAGCTCCTGCCGAGGGCGGTCCTGGTGCACAACTTCGACGCCTACCCCCTGCTCGCCGCCGCCGACGCCTGTGTCGCCCTGGGCAAGACGACGATGGCGGCCGAGGCCCTCGGCTTCGGGCGGCCGCTCTTCTCCACGGCGGGGCTCGACGGTGAGCCCGACCACTGCGCGCGCGAGGGCATCTCGCAGCCCGTGGGCCTGGACCACGGCTGGGAGGCGCTCCACCGCACGCTCGCGGAGGGCGTGCCCGAGGCGGTGCGCGCGCGCGCGGACGCCTACCTCGACCACTACTTCTTCCGCCGCAACCGCGAGGCCGTCGCGCGCGCCGTGGCGGTGCTCGAGACGGTCGCCGCGGCGCGCGGGCCGCGGCCGCGCGCCCTCCCGCTCGAGGGCGCGGGCGTGCCGGGGCGGGTGAGCTTCGTGCTGCCCTCGGAGGCCGACCCGCGGGCGCTGCTCGCCACCCTCGTGAGCCTCGCGCAGCGGGTGGAGCTGCCGGACTGGGAGGTCGTGATCGTGCGCACCGCCCCAGGGGCCGACGAGGCGCTGCGTGCCGTCGGTGGGGACCTGCGCGTGGTCGAGGGCGCGGAGGGCCCGCTCGGGGCCCAGTGGAACCGCGGGGCGGAGGCCGCGACGGGCGAGCGCCTGGTCTTCCTGCGGCCCGGCATCGTCTGGTATCGCACGGGCTCGCTCGCCGCCGCGCGCGGGCCCGCCGCGCCGGTGGTGCGCGCGGCCGAGGGCGGCCGCGAGTGGCGCGGGCTCGCCTTCGACTTCAACGGCGTGCCGCGGCCGGCGGCGGACGGACAGGCCGCGCTGCCGGGCGGCGGCGTGCTCGCGCTGGAGCGCGCGCTGCTGGCCGAGCTCGGCGGCTTCGACCCGGGCCTCGACGGCGTGCTCGCCGAGGCCGACCTCGCCCTCGCCGCACGCGAGGCGGGCGCGGAGGGCAGCGTGTGCGGCGACGCCCTCGCGGTCGCCGCCACCGACCCCTTCGCCCTCGACGACGGCCCGGAGGCCTGGCGCCGGCTCATCCCCTTCTTCGCCCGCTGGCAGGGCAGGGCGCCCAAGGCCGAGGACTTCGCCGCCCACGCCGGCGAGCTCATGCGCGCCTGAGCGCCGCGCCCGCCGCAAGCCCCTGATTTCGCTCTCCCCTGCAGAGATCGCCGCCCCGGGCTAAAGGCGGGCGCGCCCCTGCCGATACAGCCCTCGGGAGGCGGTGAATGCCCGTCCCGGGCATATCCGCCACGTGTCGGACCCGGCGGCCCCCAGGGGGCGGCCGGCAGGAAAACGGGGAGACTCGAGTCATGGCGCTCGTGATCAACACCAACCTCATGTCCCTCAACGCGCAGAAGAACCTGCGCCGCACCGAGGCCCCGCTGCAGCAGGCCATGCAGCGGCTGTCCTCGGGCCTGCGGGTCAACTCGGCCAAGGACGACGCCGCGGGCCTGGCCATCGCCACCCGCATGACCCGCCAGATCAACGGCCTCTCGGTGGCCATGCGCAACGCCAACGACGGCATCTCCTTCGCCCAGACGGCGGAGGCGGCCATGGACGAGATGATCAACGCCGTGCAGCGCATCTACGAGCTGGCCGAGCAGGCGGCGAGCTACAACACCTCCGCCGACCGCAGCTCGCTGGACAAGGAGGTGCAGGAGCTGATCGCCGAGCTCAGCCGCATCGTGACGCAGACGCGCTACAACGGCGAGCAGTTCCTCAACCAGCAGAAGAGCATCGACATCCAGGTGGGCGTCGAGGTCAAGGAGACCATCAACATCTCGACCTCGAACGTGTCGCCCAACACGATGGGCGTGGCGACGAGCTACTCGAATTCGCTCACCGCTGCGGATGTCGCCAAGTCGGCCGGGCTGTCTTACCTGTCGGCTGGCCTCGGGGCCAATGCCAAGCTGGCCGGCGTCGACCTGGGCGACGCCATCACGACGGCGACCGCTTACAAGAACAACAGCCTCAACCTCATCAACCGCATCAACACCTACACCGGCGACACCGGCGTCACGGCCTTCGGCTTCGGCAATGCCCTGGTAGGCAACGGCGTCGCGCCCACCATTCTCGGGAGCGGGACCGGTGCCGGAAAGCTGGGCGCCAAGGTGGAGGCAGGGTTCCTCACCATTAACGGTGTCCAGATCGGAAGCGTCACTATCGCGACAGCAGGGGGTGCTGGCGGCGCGGCGAGCGCCACCAACGCGTCAATCATGGAAGACCTCGTCGACGCGATCAACGCCAAGTCGGCGACCACGGGCGTGACGGCCTACCTGATGGACAAGAGCGACTTCACCGTCGGGACGGCGGGGACGGGTAGCGACATCCTGGTGCTCGCCAATACGGACGGCGCGGCCATCGACGTCACGCTCAACACGGCGGTGAGCGGCGGGTCGAACATCGACGGGCTGCTTGCATCCACGAGCATGTCGGTGGCGGCCGGCCAGAACGGCAAGATCATCTTCAACGCCGGCTTCAGCAAGACGTCGATCTCCTTCGACAGCACCTCCACCGGTGCGGTGTTCGGCGTGGGCTCCAGCTCCAACTCGGTGAGCCTGACCGCCACCTCGCTCAACAACGTGAGCGTGACGACGGCGGCGAACGCCAACATCGCCATTCTCGCGGCGAAGGAGTCGCTCGAGACCTTCGTCTCGGAGAAGGCGAAGCTGGGCGCCAAGCTCAACCGCCTCGAGTCGACGATCCGCAACCTCGAGTCCACGCGCGAGAACGTCACGGCGGCGCGCTCGCGCATCCTGGACGCGGACTTCGCGGCCGAGACGGCGAAGATGACCAAGGCCCTGATCCTGCAGCAGGCCGGCATCTCGGTCCTGGCGCAGGCCAACCAGGTGCCGAACAACGTGCTGGCGCTGCTCCAGTAAGGCCGCGGGGCCGGGGGCGTCTCCGCCCCCGGCCCTCCCTTCTTTCCCTGGCACGGCGGTTGCAGGTGCCGCTGGGGCAGCGAAGGCCGGCGACCAGCGACCGGAGGGCTAGATGGGGCTCAGCATCGGCACCGGTGTCTTCACGGGGCTCGACACCCAGTCGATCATCGAGAAGCTCCTCGAGGTCGAGCGGCAGCCCCTTGCCGCCATGCAGGCAAGGAAGTCGACCTACGAGGCCAAGATCAGCGCCTGGGGCTCGATCAAGAGCACGCTCTCCAGCCTGCGCGACGCGCTGGCCGACCTCAAGGCTGGGGCGCTGATCGCCAAGAAGGCCGACTCCAGCGACACCAGCGTCTTCACGGCGACGGCGGACGGCAGCGCGGTCGCCGGGACCTACAACGTCAAGGTCGACCGCCTGGCGACCACACAGGTGCTCTATTCGCAGACCTTCACGGCGACCACCGCGGAGATCGCCGACCTGAGCACCGTGTCGGCACAGAAGCTCAAGCTGCGCGTCGGCGGCGTGGAGAAGGAGATCACGGTCGACGCGAGCAACAACTCGCTCGAAGGCGTCCGCGACGCGATCAACGCGAGCGGCCTCCAGGTGGAGGCGAGCATCGTCGACGCGGGTTTCGTCGTCGACTCCAGCAACAACACCATCGTCTTCAGCGACGGCACCACGCGCACCGCGACGCTGACGGCGGGCACCTACACCGGCGAGGCCCTGGCGGCCGAGATCAAGCGCGCGCTGGAGGCCGCCAACGGTGGCTCCGACACCT
This sequence comes from Gammaproteobacteria bacterium, assembly GCA_015494165.1. Classification (GTDB taxonomy): domain Bacteria; phylum Pseudomonadota; class Gammaproteobacteria; order S144-34; family S144-34; genus S144-34. The sequence continues at coordinate 18,811 of WGBS01000031.1, forward strand.
ACACCGTGAGCTGGAACGCCACCGACCGCAAGTTCACCATCACGAACGACTCGGGCAACGCCAACGCGATCGACATCCTGTGGGAGGACGCCGGGACCACGGCCGAGTCCCTGCTCGGCTTCACGGCCACGGACCACCCCGCCATCGCCGTCGGCGGCTCGGCGACGAGCGACACGGCGGTGGGCGGCTACCGGCTCATGCTGACGGCGAAGCAGACGGGCAGCGCCGGGCGCATCGCGGTCCTCGTGGACGAGGACGGTGACGGCACCTACGAGGAGAGCCCGGCGGAGACCGACACGAGCGGGCTCTCGCGGCTGGCTTTCAATCCGACCTACGCGACCGACGGGAGCGTCTCGAGCGGCGTGGCCAACCTGACGCAGTCGCAGGCGGCGGTGGACGCGAGCCTGATGGTCAACGGCCTGACGGTGACGCGCAGCTCGAACACCATCGACGACGTCATCACGGGCGTGACCATCACCCTCGCGGGCGATTCGGCGGGGGCGACGGAGACGCTCACCGTCTCCCTGGACGAGGAGACCATCGTCGGGCGCATCAACGGCTTCGTCTCCGCCTACAACGACGCCATCGGGCTGGTGCGCAGCCTGACGGCGGTGAAGGAGGGCGAGTCCTCACTGCTCAGCGCGAACGGTACGGCGCGCTCCATCGTCGATACGCTGCGCGCGACGATCACGCGCACCTTCGGGAGCTACACGCCGGCGCGCCTGGGGCTGAGCCACAGCAAGGAGGGCGTGCTCTCGCTCGACAGCGAGGTGCTCAAGGGCTACCTGGAGAGCGACCTGGAAGGGGTGCTGGACACCTTCGACCGGATGGCGGAGGCGCTCGAGGACGACCTCGACCACCTCATCACGACCGCCATCCCGGCGCGCACCGACGGCCTCGAGGCCTCCATGGAGCGCATCGACGACGACATGGCGGAGCTCGAGCGGCGCATCCGGCTCAAGGAGGTGAGCCTGGTCAAGCAGTTCACGCTCCTCGAGCAGACCGTGGGGCAGCTGCAGCAGAGCGGCGACCTGCTCATGCAGCAGCTCGACTCGCTCAAGGGGCTGGGCAAGAAGGACAAGTGACATGACCGAGGTCGGGCGGCTGGGCTCGGCGGCGCTGGTGCAGGAGGCCCCCGCACGGGAGGCACCGGCCGCGCGCGCGCCGGCGCCGGCGCGGCCGGGCGCTGAGACGGGAGGCCGCACGGCCGCCGGAACGCCGGCCGAGGACGAGGCGCGCGTGCGCGCCGCCGTCGCGCGGGTCGAGGCGCGCATCCCGCAGCGCGTGGCGCGCGACGTGCGCTTCGTGGTCGACCGCGAGCGCGACCGTGTCGTGATCGAGGTGGTGGACCGCGAGAAGGGCCAGGTCCTGCGGCGCATCCCCCCTGAAGAGCTGCTCGCGCTGGCCGATACCATGGAGGAGCTGCGCGGGCTGCTGCTGCGCGACCGCGCGTGAGCCGCGCGGCCGGGGTGGATCCTGGGGCATACGAGGGCGAGGAGAGAGAGGCATGGCAGACGCGGACGTGTACAAGGCGCTGCGGCAGTACGGGGAGGTGAGGCTGCGCTCGGAGGTCGAGCGCGCCTCGCCGCACCGGCTCATCCAGATGCTCATGGAGGGGGCGCTGGACAAGATCCGGGCGGCACGCCTCCATATGCAGCGCGGCAACCGCGCCGAGAAGGCGCGGCACGTGAGCTGGGCGATCGCCATCGTCGAGGGGCTGCAGCAGGCGCTCGACATGGAGCGCGGCGGGGAGATCGCCGCCAACCTCGACCAGCTCTACGACTACATGCAGCGCCGGCTCGTGCTCGCCAACATGGAGAACGATCCCGCTCTGCTGGACGAGGTCGAGGGGCTGCTGCGCGAGATCAAGGAGGCCTGGGACGCCGTGCCGGCCCTGCTCGAGCGCGAGGCGGGCGCCGCGGCCGCGCAGGCGGGGGGGCGCTAGGCATGACGGCGGATGCCATGGAGCTCGCGGAGGTCGCAGGCCGGCGCGTGCTGGAGCTCAGCCGGCGCATGGCGCAGGCGGCCGAGGAGGCCGACTGGGACGCGGTGGCGCGGCTGCACCGAGAGCGCGACCCCGTCCTGCGGCACCTCTGCGAGAGCAGACTGCTCGCGCGCGAGCGGCTCGAGGCGCTCCTGCGCGAGGTCCTCGAGCTCGACCGGGCGACCGCGGTGCGCGTCGAGGCGGCGCGCGAGGCCGTGCGCCTGGCCCTCGAGCGTGCGGGGCGCGGCCGCCGCGCGGTTCGCGCCTACCACGGCACCTTCCGCGGCTGAAGGACTCCCGGAGAAGGCGGGCCCGCCGCTGTCAAAACTTTGACAGCGGGCGGCGGCTGGTGCTTTACTTGGGCGGCAGATCGTCCCAGGGGGAGCACCCGCCACATGGAGCCCGCCAGCGCGGAGCAGGCCGCGGCGCCCGGGCCGGCCGCCCGGGTGCTCGTGATCGACGACGACGCGGCGCGGCGTGAGCGCGCCGCGCAGATCCTTTCCTTCCTGGACTACGAGCCGGTCCCCGCCGAGCCGCGCGCCTGGCGCGGGCGTGCGGGCGAGCCCGGGTCGGCGCTCGCCGCCTGGGTGGGCGTGGGCGAGGCGCGGTCGCTCGAGCGGCTGGTCGCCCAGCTCCGCGAGTGGGACGAGCACCTGCCCGTGTACCTGCTGGGAGGCGCGGACGGCGATCCGCTGCCCGAGGGGCTGGGGCGCGAGGTCCTCGGGCGCGTGGCGGAGCCGCTCAAGTACCCGGCCGTCACCAACGTCCTCCACCAGGCCGAGGTCTACCGCGAGAGCCAGGGCCGCCGGGCGCGCCGCCGTCCGGTGGAGCTCTTCCGCTCGCTGGTCGGCCACAGCCGTGCCATCCAGCGGGTGCGCCGCCTCATCGAGCAGGTGGCCGAGACCGAGGCCACGGTGCTCATCCTCGGCGAGACCGGCACCGGCAAGGAGGTGGTGGCGCGCAACATCCACTATTACTCGGGGCGCCGCGAGGGGCCGTTCGTGCCCGTCAACTGCGGCGCCATCCCGGGCGAGCTCCTCGAGAGCGAGCTCTTCGGCCACGAGAAGGGCGCCTTCACCGGCGCCATCAGCGCCCGCCAGGGGCGCTTCGAGATGGCGCAGGGCGGCACGCTCTTCCTGGACGAGATCGGCGACATGCCGCTGCCCATGCAGGTCAAGCTCCTGCGGGTGCTGCAGGAGCGGGTCTTCGAGCGCGTGGGCAGCAACCGCAGCATCGAGGCCGACGTGCGGGTGGTGGCGGCCACGCACCGCAACCTCGAGGAGCTCATCCGCGAGGGCAAGTTCCGCGAGGACCTCTACTTCCGCCTCAACGTCTTCCCCATCGAGATGCCGCCCCTGCGCGAGCGCGTCGAGGACATCCCGCTGCTCATCAACGAGCTCATCGCGCGCATCGAGCACGAGCGGCGCGGCTCGGTGCGGCTCGCGCCGGGCGCGGTCATGGCGCTGTGCCAGTATCCCTGGCCCGGCAACGTGCGCGAGCTCGCCAATCTCATCGAGCGCCTCGCCATCCTGCACCCGTTCGGGGTGGTGGACGTGACGGACCTTCCGGAGAAGTACCGCCGCCACCTGCCGGCGGGCGAGGCGCCGCCCGCACCGCCCGAGGTGGCCGAGGCGCTGACCGCCGCCCCGCCGGCGCCGGCGCTCCAGCCGCCGCGGCTTCCGCGCGAAGGGCTGGACCTGCGCGAGCACCTGGCGAGCATGGAGATCGCGCTCATCCGCCAGGCCCTGGACGAGGCCAACGGGGTGGTGGCCCACGCCGCCAAGCTCCTCAAGATGCGCCGCACCACCCTCGTCGAGAAGCTGCGCAAGTACGGCCTGCAGCGGCCCACCGAGGCGACGGGGAATTGACGGCGGCGGCCGCCCGCCGCCCTTCCCTCCGCTAAGCCCTTGAGCGCCCGTCGCCGGGGCAGGCGGCACGCTGTTTGCAAATCGCTGGGCACACACCGGCGGCCGCCACGGCCGCGCGTCCAGCGAGGAGCAGACATGGAGACGAGCACCGCCGAGCCGCTGTCGCACGACCCCCGGGCCCTCGCCGACGCCTTCCGCGCCTTCAACGACCTCTCCGCCCAGCTCGCCGCCTCCTACCGCGAGCTCGAGGCGCGCGTGGCGCAGCTCAGCGCCGAGCTCGCCGCCGCGCGCAGCGAGCGGCTGCGCCAGCTCGCCGAGAAGGAGCGCCTCGCCGAGCGCCTCGAGCGCCTGCTGGAGGCGCTACCGGGCGGCGTCGTCGTCCTCGACCGCGAGGGCGTGGTGCGCGAGGCCAACGCCGGCGCGCTCGCCTTCCTGGGCGAGCCGTTGGTGGGCGAGGCCTGGTCGGCGGTGTGCGCGCGCGCCTTCACGCCCGCGAGCCGCGGCGGGGAGGTGGTGCTGCGCGACGGGCGCCAGCTCAGCCTCTCGCAGCGGCGCCTGGAGGCCGACGGCGGCCAGATCGTGCTGCTGCAGGACGTGACGGACAGCCGCGCGCTGCAGGACCTGCGCGCGCGCCAGGAGCGCCTCGGCGCCATGGGCGAGATGGCCGCGGCGCTCGCGCACCAGATCCGCACCCCGCTCGCCTCGGCGCTGCTCTACGCCGCGCACCTGAGCCGGCCCGACCTCGGCGCCGACGACCGCCGGCGCTTCGGCACGCGCCTCACCGAGCGCCTGCGCCACCTCGAGCGGCTGGTCAACGACATGCTCGCCTACGCTCGCGGGGGCTGCTTCGGCGTCGAGGAGCTCGGCGCCGGCGACCTGGCGCGCGAGCTGCGGCGCACGGTCGAGGCGCAGGTGCTGGCGCGGCGCGCCTCGCTCGCCATCGAGGACGAGGCGCGCGGCGCGCGCGTGCGCGGCAGCCGCGACGCCCTGGTCGGCGCGCTCGCCAACCTGGTGGGCAACGCGCTCGAGGCGGGCGGCGACGGCACGCGCGTGCTCGTGCGCTTCGAGTCCACGCCCTCGGGCGGGCTGCGCTGCCAGGTGCGCGACGACGGGCCCGGCATCCCGGAGAAGCTGCGCGAGCGCGTCTTCGAGCCCTTTTTCACCACGCGCGCGGCCGGGACGGGGCTGGGGCTCGCGGTGGTGCGTGCCGTGGTCGAGGCGCACGGCGGCCGGGTGCGCGCGGGCGCCGCGCCCGAGGGCGGCGCCCTGGTCGAGATCGAGCTTCCGCCCGCGGGCCGCGCGCTCGCGAGCGGCACCGAGGTCATGCGGATGCGCGAGGAGGAGGTGGAGCGATGAGCGAGGCGGCCGTGCTGGTCGTGGAGGACGACGAGGCCCTGCGCGAGGCCCTGTGCGAGACCCTGCGCCTCGAGGGGGTGCGGGTGGTCGCGGCGGCCGACGGACGCCAGGCGCTCGAGCGCCTCGAGCGCGAGCGGGGCATCGGGCTCGTGGTCTCGGACGTGCGCATGGAACCCATGGACGGCGCCGAGCTGCTGCGCTCGCTCAAGGCGCGCCGCCCCGAGCTGCCGGTGGTGATGATGACCGCCTATGGCACCATCGAGAAGGCGGTGGAGGCGATGCGCGCCGGCGCCGCCGACTATCTGGTCAAGCCCTTCGATCCCGAGACCCTGGTCGAGACCGCGCGCCGTTACCTGGGCGCGGATGAGCCCACGCGCGACGGGCTCGTGGCCGAGGACCCGCGCACGCGCGAGCTCGCCGCGCTCGCCCGCCGTGTGGCGCGCAGCGACGTCACCGTCCTGCTCACGGGCGAGAGCGGCACGGGCAAGGAGGCGTTCGCGCGCCACATCCACGCGCACTCGGCGCGCGCCGACGGTCCCTTCGTCGCCATCAACTGCGCCGCCATCCCCGAGAACATGCTCGAGGCGGTGCTGTTCGGCTACGAGAAGGGGGCCTTCACCGGCGCGCACCAGGCCCATGCCGGCAAGTTCGAGCAGGCGCAGGGCGGCACGCTGCTGCTCGACGAGATCTCGGAGATGGACCTCGGCCTGCAGGCCAAGCTCCTGCGCGTGCTGCAGGAGCGCGAGGTCGAGCGCCTCGGCGGCAAGCGCACCATCCGCCTCGACGTGCGCGTGCTCGCCACCACCAACCGCAACCTGCGCGAGGAGGTCGCCGCCGGGCGCTTCCGCGAGGACCTCTACTACCGCATCAACGTCTTTCCCATCCACCTGCCGCCGCTGCGCGAGCGCCGCGGCGACATCCTGCCGCTCGCGCGCCGCTTCCTGCGCCAGCACGCGCCGGGCGCCGAGCCGCCGCCGCGCCTCTCGGCGGAGGCGGAGGCGCGGCTGCTGGCGCACGGATGGCCGGGCAACGTGCGCGAGCTCGACAACGTGATCCAGCGGGCGCTGGTGCTGCGCAGCGGGCCCGAGATCGCCGCCGCCGACCTGCGCTTCGAGGCGACGGACGCGCCGCCGGCCGCGCCGGAAGGGGGGGCGGCGGCGGATGCGGAGGAGCGCGCTGGCGCGGCGGCGCTCGCCCGCGACCTCAGGCTGCGCGAGCGTGACCTCATCGTCGAGGCCATCCGCGCCGCCGGCAGCCGCAAGGCCGCGGCCGAGCGCCTGGGGATCAGCCCCCGCACGCTGCGCTACAAGATCGCGCGGCTGCGCGAGATGGGCATCGAGGTTCCGTGAGGAGGAGCGGGAGATGAGCAGCGAGATCGACGTCGGCGCCGTGCTGGCGCAGATGCGGGCCCTCGCCGCCCAGGCCGAGGGCCGCGCGGGCGAGCCCCGGCCCGCGGGCGGGCCGGACTTCGGCGAGCTCCTGCGGCGTTCCATCGACAGCGTGAGCGAGGCGCAGAAGGAGGCCGGGCGCCTCGCCGCGGCCTTCGAGGCGGGCGATCCCAACGTCAACCTCGCCGAGGTGATGGTGGCGCTGCAGAAGGCCAACGTCTCCTTCCAGGCCATGACCCAGGTGCGCAACA
>WGBS01000032.1 GCA_015494165.1 Gammaproteobacteria bacterium
CTCAAGCTCGGCGTGCTGCTGCTCTTCGTCGTGCTCGGCCTGTGGAGCGTGCAGCCGGAGCGCGTGCTGCCGCACCTCTCGCGGCGCGAGCTGGCGGGGATGGCGGACGCCGCCGCCATCTTCTTCCTCTCGTACATGGGCTTCGGGCTGGTGACCAACGCCTCGGAGCACATGCGCGACCCGCGGCGCGACGTGCCGCGCGCCATCTACCTGAGCATCCTCGTGGTCAGCGTCGTCTACGTGCTGGTGGCGGTGGTCGCGGTCGGCAACCTGCCGCTCGAGCGCCTGGTGGCCGCCGGAGACTACGCGCTGGCCGAGGCCGCGCGTCCCTTCCTCGGGGAGGCCGGTTACCTGCTGGTCACCTGGGGGGCGCTGTTCTCCATCGCCTCGGCCCTCAACGCCACCCTCTACGGCGGGGCGAACGTGGCCTACGCCCTGGCGCGCGACGGGGTGCTGCCGCGCGCCTTCGACCGCAAGCTCTGGTTCGGCTCGCTGGAGGGCCTGTACATCACGGCCGGCCTCGGCATCGCCTTCGCCCTCCTGTTCGACCTGAACGGCATCGCCTCCATCACCAGCAGCGTCTTCATGGTGATCTATCTTTTCGTGCTGGCCTCGCACTGGCGCCTGCGGCGGCGCCACGGCGGCAGCCCGTGGGTGATCGCCCTGGGCTTCGCGGTCGTGCTGGCGGTCTTCGTGCGGCTGCTGCACTATCAGTGGCAGACCGCGCGGGGCGCCTTCTACGGCACCTTCGTGGTGCTGGGGGCGAGCCTGGTGACGGAATGGATCTATTTCGGGCTGACCCGCCGGCGCCTGCAGCGGCGCAGCGCGGCGGAGGGCCCCGGGCAAGGGGAGGGTACGTGAGCGCGGAGCGGAAGCTACCAGACAAGGTGCGCGAGGCGCTCGAGCGCCTCGCCACGGACCCGCAGCGCGGCCTGAGCGCGGAGGAGGTGCGCGCGCGCCTCGCGAAGTACGGCCCCAACCGCATCGAGGCCCGGGAGCGGACCTGGTGGCAGCGCCTCTTCGCGCGCTTCTGGGGCCCCATCCCGTGGATGATCGAGACCGCCGCGGTGCTCTCGGCGCTGGCGCAGCGCTGGGAGGACTTCGGGATCATCGTCGTCATGCTGCTCGTGAACGCGCTCGTCGACTTCTATCAGGAGTCGAAGGCGCTCAGCGCCATCGAGGTCCTAAAGAGCAAGCTGGCGCTGCGCGCCACGGTGCTGCGCGACGGGCGCTGGCGCGAGATCGACGCCGGCGAGCTGGTGCCGGGCGACATCATCAAGCTCAAGATCGGCAACATCGTGCCCGCGGACGTGCTCCTCGTCGGCGGCGGCGACTATCTGCAGCTCGACCAGTCCGCGCTCACCGGCGAGTCGCTGCCGGTGAGCCGGCAGGCGGGCGAGGAGGCCTACGCCAACACGGTGGTCAAGCAGGGCGAGATGGTGGCGGTGGTCACGGCCACCGGCAGCCGGACCCGCTTCGGCAGGACCGTGGGCCTGGTCGCCAAGGCCGAGATGGCCGGGCGCAGCCACTTCAAGCAGATGGTGATCCGCGTCGGAGACTTCCTGATCCTGGTCACCATCGTGGTCATCGCCGTCCTGGTCCTGCTCGGCATCGCCCGCCACGAGCCGGCCATCGACCTCCTGATCTACGCCCTGGTGCTGACCATTTCGGCCATCCCGGTGGCCATGCCGGCGGTCCTGACCGTGACCATGGCTATCGGCGCCACCGTGCTGGCGCGCCACCAGGCCATCGTCAGCCGCCTCGACGCCATCGAGGAGCTGGCGGGCGTGGACGTGCTGTGCTCCGACAAGACCGGGACCCTCACGCAAAACCGCATGAGCCTGGCCGATCCCTGGGTGGCGCCGGGCTTCGGGCGCGAGGACCTCTTCCTCTACGCCGCCCTCGCGAGCCGCGAGGAGAACCGCGATCCCATCGAGGAGCCGATCTTTGCCGAGCTCGAGCGCCTCGGCCTGCGCGGGCGCCTCGCCGCCTGGCGCGTGGAGCGCTTCGTGCCCTTCGATCCCGTGCGCAAGCGCACCGAGGCCGTGGCGGCGGGCGCGGACGGCGCGCGCCTGGTGGCGGTGAAGGGCGCGCCGCAGGTCGTGATCGAGCTATGCGAAGGGGCCGAGGCCGACAAGGCCGAGGCCTACCGTCACGTCGAGGCCTTCGCCGCCAACGGCTTCCGCACCCTCGCCGTCGCGGTGCGCCGCGGCGCCGGGGGCCCCTTCGCCCTGGTCGGGCTCGTGCCGCTGTTCGACCCGCCGCGCGAGGACTCGCGCGAGGTGATCGCCGAGCTGCGCGCGAAGGGCGTGGAGGTCAAGATGGTCACGGGCGACAACCTCGCCGTGGCGCGCTACATCGCCCGCCTGCTTGACATCGGCGAGCGCATCGAGGACGTGCGCGAGCTCAAGGGCGAGAGCACGGAGGAATACGTCTTTCTCGCGCGCGTCATCGCCAGGGCCCTGCTGCGCGTCCTGCCCGAGGGGGCCTCGGAGGAGGAGGCCGCGCGGCGCGCCGAGGAGGTCGCGCGCCTGGTGCGCGAGGAGCTCGAGAACACGCCCCTGCCGGCCGGCACCGTACGGCGCCACGAGTCCGAGATCATCGCCCACATCGAGCAGGCGAACGGCTTCGCGCAGGTCTATCCCGAGGACAAGTACTTCATCGTCGACGAGCTCCAGAAGGCCGACCACATCGTCGGCATGACCGGCGACGGGGTCAACGACGCCCCGGCGCTGAAGAAGGCCGATGCCGGCATCGCCGTGAGCGGCGCCACCGACGCCGCGCGCGCCGCCGCCGACATCGTACTCACCGCGCCGGGGCTGCGCGTGATCCTGGAGGCGATCAAGCAGGCGCGCATCACCTTCGAGCGCATGCAGAGCTACACCATCTTCCGCATCGCCGAGACCATCCGCATCATCGTCTTCATGGGGCTGGCCATCGGGATCTTCCAGTTCTATCCCGTCACGGCCCTCATGATCATCGTCCTCGCGCTGCTCAACGACATCCCCATCCTCGCCATCGCCTACGACAACACGCGCATCCGCAACCGCCCCATCCGCTGGGACATGCACGAGGTGCTGGTGATGGCGGGATGGCTGGGCGTGGCGGGGGTGCTCTCCTCCTTCGCGCTGTTCTGGTACCTGATGGTCTACCTGAAGCTGCCGCTCGACTTCGTGCAGTCGGTCTTCTTCGCCAAGCTGGTCATCGCCGGACACGGCACCATCTACAACACGCGCATCGACGACTGGTTCTTCCGGCGGCCGTGGCCGTCGTGGATCCTGTTCGGCGCCACCTTTTCGAGCCGCGTCGCCGGCACCATCATCGCCGTCTACGGCTTTGGCCTCATGACGCCGATCGGCTGGGCCTGGGGCCTGGGCATGTGGGCCTACGCGCTCGTGTGGTTCGTGTTCAACGACGCGGTCAAGATGGCGGTGCTGCGCTACTACCGCAGGCGGCGCGGCTACGTGATGATCTGAGCGGCGCCGTGGCGGGCGGGGCGGCCATGCACCTGCGCGCGCTCGCCATCGGCGCGGTGGCCGGCCTCGGCGGCGGCCTCTTCAGCCTCGGCGGCGGCACGCTCACCATCCCCCTCATGATGGCCTGGCTGCGGCTCGATCCCTTCGCCGCGCGCGGCACGGCGCTCGCGGCGGCGCTGGTGCCGGCGGCGCTCGGAGCCTGGCTCTATCACCGCGCGGGGCAGGTGGACTGGCTGGCGACGGCCGTGGTGGCGGCGCCGGCCGTGGTCCTCACGCCCCTCGTCGGCCTGTGGACCGAGCGCCTGTCGCGCGCGCGCCTGCGGCGGCTGTTCGGCGCCGTGGTGGTGGCCGGCGCCGTGCTGCTCCTGCTGCGCGGGCAGGTGCTCGGCGGCTGGGCCCTCGGCGGGGCGCTGCGCTGGGCCTGGCTCGCGGGTGTCGGCGTGGTCGAGGGGCTGGTGGCGGGCTCGGTGGGCGTGAGCGGCGGTCCGGTGCTCGCGCCGCTCCTCGTCCTCGGCCTCGGCATGCCGCAGCAGCTCGCCCAGGGCTGCTCGCTCGCCGCGCGCGTGCCGGCGGTGATCGCGGGCAGCGTCGAGAACCTGCGCTGCGGCCACGTGCGCTGGCGGCTGCTGCCGGGCCTCGTCACCGGGGGCATGGCCGGCGCCTGGCTCGGCAGCGCCGTCGCGCTGGCGTTGCCGGAGGCGGGCCTGCGCTCGGCCTTCGCCGTGGTGCTGATGGGGATCGGCCTGCGCTACCTCCGCGGCGCCTAGTCGTGGATGACCAGGCGGCGGCTGTCGAGCAGGACGTCGACCACCTGCCCGGCCTCGTGCGCGACCTTGCCGAGGCGCGCGAGCGCGGGCACGCCGTTGCGCTCGGCGAGCGCCTTCAGGGTCTCGAGCGCGTGGCAGTCGACGTGGTGGTCGGCGCTGTCGCCCGCCCTGCAGCCGCACGCGGCCGGGTCGAAGGCCATGACGAAGTCCTCGGGCATCTGCAGGATGACGGGCTCGGCGTGGTGCACCTGCGCCATGGCCTTGCGCGCGCTCACCTCGCCCTCCCACTCGAGCACGGGCATGTTGCTGTAGTCGCGCATCGTCGCATCGCTCCTTTCCGTCGTTCGCGCCCGCTCCCCGGCGGCGGCGTGCCCCGAGCATAGCACCAGCCGCCCGCGCCCCGCACGGCGCCGCCGCGTGGGCTACAATGCGCGCGATGTCGAGCCCCTGGGATCTCCATTCGCATTCGACGGCCTCGGACGGCACGCTGACGCCGGCGGCGCTGGTGCGGCGGGCGGCCGAGCACGGCGTGCGCGTGCTCGCCCTCACCGACCACGACACCACCGACGGCCTGCCGGAGGCGGCCGAGGCCGCGGTCGCGACGGGCGTCGAGCTGGTGCCGGGCGTGGAGCTCTCGACGGTGTGGGAGGGCGTGGAGGTGCACGTGGTGGGGCTGTGGATCGAGCCTGACCATCCCGCACTGCAGGAGGGGCTCGCCGCCCAGCGCGAGCGCCGCGGCGCGCGCGCGCGCGCCATGGGCGAGCGCCTGGCGCGCGCGGGTATCCCCGGCGCCTACGAGGGCGCCCGCGCGCTCGCCGGGGGCGAGGTGGTCAACCGCTCGCACTTCGCGCGCTACCTGGTCGCGGCGGGGCGCGGGCGCGACCTGGGCGATGCCTTCGACCGCTATCTGCGGCAGGGACGCCCGGGCTACGCGCCCCCGGAGTGGGTCGACCTCGCCGAGGGCGTGGGCTGGATCCGCGCCGCGGGCGGGACGGCGGTGCTCGCGCACCCCGGGCGCTACCGCCTCTCGGCGGGGCGGCTGCGGCGGCTCGCGGCCGCCTTCCGCGAGGCAGGCGGGGCGGCGGTCGAGGTCGTCTGCGGCAGCCACACGCCGGCGCAGGTGCAGGCGGCGGCCGGGCTCGCACGCCGCCACGGCCTCGCCGCCTCGGTGGGCTCGGACTTCCATGCGCCCGGAAACCCCTGGCGCGAGCTCGGGCGCCTGGCGCCGCTCCCGGCGGACCTGACACCGGTGTGGGCGGCGCGCGCGCCGCGGGCGCGGGAGGGGGTGGCGTGACGCAGATCTTTCGCGTCCACCCGCGCAACCCCCAGCGGCGCCTGCTGCGCCAGGCCGCGGAGGTGGTGCGCGCGGGCGGCGTGATCGTGTATCCGACGGACTCGAGCTACGCGCTCGGCTGCCGCATCGGCGAGAAGGAGGCGCTGGAGCGCATCCGTGCCATCCGCCGGCTCGAGCCCGGCCACAACTTCACGCTGGTCTGCCGCGACCTCTCGGAGCTCGCCACCTACGCGCGCGTGGACAATGCCGCCTACCGCTTCCTGAAGGCGCTCACGCCCGGCCCCTACACGTTCATCCTGCGCGCCACCAAGGAGGTGCCGCGCCGGCTCCAGCATCCGCGCCGGCGCACCATCGGCATCCGCGTGCCGGACCACGTGGTGACGCAGGCGCTGCTGGAGGAGGTGGGCGAGCCGCTGCTGAGCGTCACCTGCCAGCTCCCGGGCGAGGCGCTGCCCCTGACGGACCCGGAGGAGATCCGCGAGCGCCTGCGCGGCCGCGTGGAGCTCGTGATCGACGCGGGCGCCTGCGGCGTCGAGCCGACCACCGTGATCGACCTCGTGAGCGGCGTGCCGGTGGTGGTGCGCCGGGGGATCGGCGACGTCGAGCCCCTCGGGCTGGGCGAGGCGGAGGAGGCCGGCGGGCGGTGACCGGGAGCCGCCGGCGGCCGCCCGGCTCGGATATAATGCGCCGATGCAGGAGCTCACCCTGGTCCAGAAGGTTGCGGTCTGGGCGCTTCCCATCCTTTTCGCGATCACGCTCCACGAGGTGGCCCACGGCTGGGTGGCGCGCCGCCTGGGCGATTCGACCGCCTGGATGCTGGGGCGCCTCACGCTCAACCCCCTGAAGCACATCGATCCGGTGGGGACGGTGGTCGTGCCGCTCGTGCTCCTCGCCCTCGGCGGCTTCATCTTCGGCTGGGCCAAGCCGGTGCCCGTCAACTACGCCAACCTGCGCAACCCCAAGCGTGACATGGCGATCGTGGCCGCTGCCGGCCCGGGGGCCAATCTCCTGATGGCGGTGGGCTGGGCGCTGGTGTTCAAGCTCGCCTTCCTGGGGGCGCAGGCACTGCCGTGGGCGGCGGTGCCGCTCATGTACATGGCCGGCGCGGGGATCGCCATCAACATCGTGCTCGCGGTGCTGAACCTGCTGCCCGTGCCGCCGCTCGACGGGGGACGGGTGCTCGCGGGGCTGCTGCCGGACCGCGTCGCGGCCTCCTACGCGCGCCTCGAGCCGTGGGGGCTGCTCATCGTGCTGGCGCTGCTCGCCACCGGCATGCTCGGGCGCATTCTCGGCCCGCCCATCCACGCCCTCGAGCAGCTCATCTACCGGATCTTCGCGCTCTAGCGGAGGGGCCGCCTTGCCGTCCGCAACCGTGCAGACCGCCGGCGAACGGGTGCTCTCGGGCATGCGCCCGACGGGGAGGCTCCATCTCGGCCACTACCATGGCGTGCTGCGCAACTGGGTCCGCCTGCAGCACGAGCACCAGTGCTTCTTCTTCGTGGCCGACTGGCACGCCCTCACCACGCACTACGAGGACACGGCGGGGCTCGGCGGCCACGTATGGGACATGGTGATCGACTGGCTCGCAGCCGGCGTGGATCCAGGCGCGGCGACCCTGTTCGTGCAGTCGCGCGTGCCCGAGCACGCCGAGCTGCATCTGCTGCTGTCCATGATCACGCCGCTCGGCTGGCTCGAGCGCGTGCCGAGCTACAAGGACCAGCAGGCGCAGCTCGCCGACCGCCACCTCGACACCTACGGCTTCCTGGGCTACCCGCTGCTGCAGGCGGCCGACATCCTCATCTACCGCGCGGGCCTGGTGCCGGTGGGCGAGGACCAGGTGGCGCACGTGGAGCTCACGCGCGAGGTGGCGCGGCGCTTCAACCACCTCTACGGGCGCGAGCCGGGTTTCGAGGAGAAGGCGGAGGCGGCCATCGCCAAGATGGGCAAGAAGCAGGCGCGCCTCTACCGCGACCTGCGCCGCCGCTACCAGGAGCGCGGCGACGAGGAGGCGCTCGAGGTGGCGCGCGCCCTGCTCGAGGAGCAGCAGAACCTCACCGTCGGCGACCGCGAGCGTCTCTATGGCTACCTCGAGGGCGGCTGGCGCGTGATCCTGCCCGAGCCCGAGGCGCTGCTCACGCCGACGCCGAAGATGCCGGGGCTCGACGGGCGCAAGATGTCGAAGTCCTACGGCAACACCGTGGCGCTGCGCGACCCGCCGGAGGAGGTGGCGCGCAAGATCCGCACCATGCCGACCGACCCGGCGCGCGTGCGCCGAAGCGACCCGGGCGACCCCGAGAAGTGCCCGGTGTGGGAGTGGCACCGGATCTACTCGGACGAGGCGACGCGCGCGTGGGTGCAGGAGGGCTGCCGCAGCGCCGCCATCGGCTGCGTGGAGTGCAAACAGCGCATCATCGATGCGGTGCTCGCGGAGCTCGAGCCCCTGCAGGCGCGCGCGCGCGAGTACGAGGAGGATCCGGAGCTCGTGCGCCGCATCGTCGCCGAGGGCTGCGAGGCGGCGCGCGAGGTGGCGCGCGAGACCATGC
>WGBS01000033.1 GCA_015494165.1 Gammaproteobacteria bacterium
CGCCGTGCGCGTGCGCATCGGCGCCTACCGCGAGGCGGTGCGGCCCGCGGCCGTCGCCGCCGGCCGGCCGACCCCCTACGCGCGCGCGAGCCACCACTGGGCGGCGATGCCGGCCGCGAGCACCGCGAGGGGCAGCACGGCCTGCGCGGCCGCTCCGGCGCGCCGGCGCGCAGGCCGCGCGGCACGCGGCGTGGCGAGGCCCGCCAGCACGAGCGGCGCCAGCAGCAGGCCCGGGTCCACGGGCGCGCGCGCGTAGGGGGTCGGCCGGCCGGCGGCGACGGCCGCGGGCCGCACCGCCTCGCGGTAGGCGCCGATGCGCACGCGCACGGCGCCGCCCGCATCCGTGACGAGGGAGGGCCCGCCGTTCGCCGCGCGCACGAGCGGCAGCCCTACGGCGGCCCCATGCAAGCGCGCCAGGCCCGCCGCCATGTGCGAGAGCCACGACGGCCCGGCGTAGGCCTCGCTGCTGGTCGCGGCCAGCCAGCCCGCACCGCCCGCGGCGAGCGCGCGCACGCGCCCGGCCAGCGTCGCCTCCAGGCAGACGAGCACCCCGGGCCGGACGAGCCCGTCGGACAGCGGGCCGTCCCGCTCCGGCGCGGGCGCGCCGCGCTCGATCCAGCGCACCCGGCGGGCCTTGCCCTGCACGGCCCGCGCCTCGCCGTCGGGCCCGACGAGGAAGGCGGCGAGCCGCTCGCGCCCGGCGGGATCCAGGTCCGGGACCGTGAGGAGGTGTGACTGTCCTCCGGGCAGGCGGCCCGCGAGCGACGGGCGCACCCGGAAGGGATAGCCCGCGTAGCCGAGCTCCGGCCAGACGACGAGCCCGGCACCGGAGGCCGCCGCGCGCTCGGCGAGGCGCGCCACAGAATCGTTGTAGCTGCGGCGCGCGGCTGCCAGGCCGGGCTCGCGGTAGCGCCAGCCCGGAAGCGCGGTCTGCACGACCGCCACCCGCAGCGCAGGCCCTGGGGGCGGCGCCGTGGCGCCGGCGGGCAGCGCGACGAGCGCCACCGCGGCGGCGAGGCCGCCCGCCGCCGCCCCGGCACGCCGGCGGCCGGCTTCCGGCGCGCCGGCCAGGGCCGCGACCGCCGCGGCCTGCACGGCGACCAGGACGAAGGCGAGGCCGTGCGGCCCGAGGACGCGCAGCAGCGCCGGCGGGCGCGCGAGCCCCTCGAGCAGCAGCGCCCCGTAGAGGGGCACGTCGAACAGCCGGCTCGCCGCCAGCTCCACGGCGCACCAGGCGCCGCCGACCGCGAGGGCCGCGCGCAGGGCCGGCAGGCGCAGCGCGCGCCGCGACCACAGCGCGAAGGCGGCGCCGAGCGCGGCCAGCAGGGCCACGCCTCCGGCGTAGGCCGCCGGGCCGTAGCTGAGCGCACCGAGGAAGGCATAGGCGCCGATCCCGCCGAGGAAGGCCGCGCCGGCGAGCGCTGCGCCGGCCGTACCGGCCACGGCCGCCGCCGCGAGCAGCGCGGCCCACGCCACGAAGGCCGCGGGCCACAGGCCGACCGGCGGCAGCGCGGCGATCACCGCCGCGAGCGCCAGCCCCGTCCATGCTCCAGGACGCATCCCTGTGCTCCACGTTCCTGCCGCACGCGCGTGTGCGCGGCGCGCTATCTAGCACCGCCCGCGCGCGGCTCGCAACGCCGTTCGTCGGGAAGCGCACGCGAAAGGCGCCGTGAAAGGGTGACGTGTCGGGTCACCCAGCCTGCTCCAACGGATTCGTTTGTGACGCTGAACGTCAGCATGTTCTGGACCCTGAGGGTCATCCCGTGACCGCAGGCTCACGGTTCAGTGACGCGAAACATCCGGGATCTCGATCAGTTGCATGGCGGAAATGAGGCAGGGCTCGAACGTGCGGCGGAGCCGCGAGGCGGGGCAAGTGTCTCAGGACTGATACACCGGTTTCTCGAGTCGCGGATAAAAAATTTCGAATTGAGCATCGGCGCGGCTTCGCTAGCTTTCGCCACGGAACGACGAACGCGGCGCCTGGCGCGCCCGACACAGGGAGGAAAAAGCGATGCGCACGAGCAAGCGACTCGCACGCCGCCTGCGCGGGCAGGGCATGTCGGAGTACCTGGTGATCACGGCGCTGGTGGCCGTGGCCACGGTCGCGGTGGCCGGCTTCTTCGGCGACGCCATCCGCCACCAGATGGCGGCCATGGCCCTGAAGCTCGCCGGCGACACCAGCACGGCCAAGACCGAGACCACCGCCGCGCAGACCTCGGCCGGGAACGCCAAGAGCGACGCCGGCACGGCGAAGACGCTCAAGAACTTCTCGCAGTAGCCAGGCGCGACCCCTCCGCAGGGAAGGTCCGGCGACAGGGACGTCGCCTCCTTTTTCCCGTCCTTCCACGGAGGCGGGCGGTGCGGAAACGGGCGATGGCGACGCAGCCGAAGGCAGGCGCACGGGCCGAGCGCGGCCAGGCCCTGGTGCTCGCCGTGGGCCTGCTCGCGGTGGCGCTGGTCGGTGCGCTCGTCATGTACAGCGCGGGCCAGGCCACGGCCGAGCGGGCGCAGCTCCAGGACGCCGCCGACGGCGCCGCCTGGAGCGGCGGCCTGTGGGTGGCGCGCCAGCTCAACTTCATGGCCTACACGAACCGCGCCATGGTCGCGAACCACGTGGCCGCCGGACACCTGGTGAGCTACGTCTCCTGGCTCGCCTACGTGCGCGACACCGCGGACAAGGTCGCCTTCCTCACGGCCTGGATCCCGGGCGTGAACGCGGCGACCGGCTTCGTCCGTAACGTCGTGACGGGCACCTACGGCGCCACCCGGCTCGCGGCCAAGGCCGCGCTCGTCGCGGTCGACGCGCTCAACGGAATCTATCTCGCCGCGCAGTACGCCGCGCGCGCGACGCTGCAGCCCTACACGCTGCGCAGGGTGATGCGCAAGGTCGCGCAGCGGCACGATCCGGCGATCGAGGTCAACCGCCCGGAGGACCTCGAGGCGCTCGCCAAGAACGGTCCGGAGGGCGCGGCGCTCGCGGCTGCGCTCGCCGCCGAGAGCGCGCGCCTGCTGGGCTTCGTGCGCCGCTACTCGCCCAGCGACGACGGCGGGCGCATCGCGGCGCTGAGCTGGGACTCGCTCGACCGCTCGCGGCGCTGGATCGAGGGCAACCGCGGCTGGAAGCGCAAGGTTCCCTTCGTGGTGCGCATCCGCAAGGTCGGCCGCACGCGCCAGGGCGGCGCCGACCTCATGGACTGGCAGGCCCACGACGAGCTGCAGGTGAGCTGGTGGCGCTGGGACAAGTGCTTCAAGGGCTGGGGCGGCTGGACCACGGTGGCGTGGGGCAGCGCCTCGGCCCGCGGGCTGCACCCGGGCTACGCGGGCATCGCCGGCTACCACGCCGTCGACGGCGAGCCGGGCGACCGCAGGCTGTGGGTGAGCGCGCTGGCCGCGCGGCCGCCGTCTGCGCGGCTGGAGACGGGCGCCCTCGTGCCGGGCGCCGCGCCCGTGGCGATGCGGGCGGTGGCGCGTGCCGAGGTCTACCACCGCAGGCCGGACCCGGCCCTGTTCGCGCTGCCGGGCAAGGGCGAGCACGCGAACCTGTTC
>WGBS01000034.1 GCA_015494165.1 Gammaproteobacteria bacterium
CGCCGTGCGAGCCGGCGTGCCGCCGGCAGGAAGTTGGCCGCGACGGCGATGCGCAGCGGCGGCGCGGGCCGGGCGGGAAGGGGCAGGGCGGCGAGGCCCGTCGCCAGGAGCAGCCGAAGGGCACGGCGCCGTCCCCTCACCCGGTCATGAGGCGCTCGAGCAGCGCCTTCTGCGCGTGGAGGCGGTTCTCGGCCTCGTCCCATACCACGCTCTGCGGGCCGTCGATGACCTCGGCGGCCACCTCCTCGCCGCGGTGCGCCGGCAGGCAGTGCATGAAGAGCGCGTCCGGGCGGGCGCGGGCCATGATGTCCGGCGTGACCTGGTAGGCGGCGAAGTCGCGCCGGCGCTGCGCCTGCTCCTCCTCCTGGCCCATGCTCGCCCATACGTCGGTCACGACCAGGTCGGCGCCCGCGGCCGCCTCCCGCGGGTCGCGCAGGAGCCGCACGCGGTCTGCGTTCTCCTCGAGCAGGGCGCGCTCGGGCTCGTAGCCCTCGGGGCAGGCGATACGCAGCTCGAAGCCGAACTGGCGCGCGGCCTCGATGTAGCTGTTGCACATGTTGTTGCCGTCGCCGATCCAGGCCACGCGCCGCCCGGCGATGCTGCCGCGGTGCTCGACGTAGGTCTGCACGTCGGCGAGGAGCTGGCAGGGGTGGAAGCGGTCCGAGAGGCCGTTGATGACGGGAACGCCCGCGTGCGCGGCGAGCGTCTCGAGCGTCGCGTGCGCGTAGGTGCGCGCCATGATGGCGTCGGCCATGCGCCCGAGCACGCGCGCGGTGTCGGCCACGGGCTCGCCGCGCCCGAGCTGGGTGTCGCGCGGGGAGAGGAAGATGGCGTGGCCGCCGAGCTGCGCCATGCCGGCCTCGAAGGAGACGCGCGTGCGCGTCGAGGACTTCTCGAACAGCATGGCCAGCACGCGCCCTGCGAGCGGGCGGTGCGCCACGCCCTCGCGCTGCAGGCGCTTGAGCTCGATGGCGCGGGCGATGAGCGTCTCGAGCTCGGCGGGCTCGAGGTCCAGGAGGCGCAGGAAGTGCCGCACCGCCATGGGTCGCGTCCGCGTCTCAGGCCGCGGCGGCGAGGAACTCGCGCACGAGCGTGGCGACGCCGTCGGCGAGCGTCGCCGCCTCGGTCTCGCCGATCACCAGCGGCGGCAGGAGCCGCACCACGCGCTCTGCCGTCACGTTGACCAGGAGCCCCCGCTCGAGGGCCTCGCCGGCGAGCGCCGCGCACGGCCGGTCGAGCTCGATGCCGATCATGAGGCCGAGGCCCCGCACCTCGCGCACGCCCGCGACACCGGCGAGCGCCTCGCGCAGCCGTCCGCGCATCCACTCGCCGGTGCGCGCGGCGCGCGCGGGCAGGCCCTCGCGCTCGAGGGTCTCCAGCACGGCGAGCGCCGCCGCGCAGGCGAGCGGGTTGCCGCCGAAGGTCGAGCCGTGGCTGCCGGGCGTGAACAGCCCCGCCGCCTCGCCGCGCGCGAGGCACGCCCCGATGGGCACGCCGTTGCCCAGGCCCTTGGCGAGCGTGACCACGTCGGCGCGCACGCCCATCGCCTGGCTGGCGAGGAAGGCGCCGCAGCGGCCCACGCCGGTCTGCACCTCGTCGAGCATGAGGAGCCAGCCCTCGGCGTCGCAGATCTCGCGCAGGCCCGCGAGATAGCCCTCGGGCGGGACGACGACGCCGCCCTCGCCCTGCACCGGCTCGACCAGCACGGCCACCACGTCGGCGCCGTTGCGCGCGACCGTGCGCACCGCCTCGAGGTCGCCGTAGGGCACGCGCACGAAGCCCTGCACCAGCGGCTCGAAGCCCGCCTGCACACGGCGGCTGCCCGTCGCCGAGAGCGTCGCCAGCGTGCGGCCGTGGAAGCTGCCCTCCATGACCACCACGGTAGGCACCGCCACACCGCGGCGGCGCCCGTGCAGGCGCGCGAGCTTGATCGCCGCCTCGTTGGCCTCCGCCCCCGAGTTGCAGAAGAAGGCGGCGTCCATCCCCGCGAGCGCGCACAGCCGCGCGGCGAGCGCCTCCTGCAGCGGGATGCGGTAGAGGTTGGAGGTGTGCACCAGCGTGCGCGCCTGCCGGCACAGGGCCTCGCCCACCGCCGGGTGGGCGTGGCCGAGGCCGCAGACGCCGATGCCGCTCACGCCGTCGAGGTAGCGGCGGCCCTCGCCGTCGTAGAGCCACACGCCCTCGCCGCGCTCGAAGGCCACGGGAAGGCGGGCGTAGGTCGCCATCAGGGCGCCGTCGTTCCGGTCCGTCATGGGCCGGCTGCCTCCAGAAAAGCGAACGGCAGCCCGTCAGGCGCACCCGCCGGCGGGCGGGCGCGGCGGCAGGCCGCCGAGGAAAGGCGGAAGTCTAGCCGCGGCGGAGGCGGGAGACAAGAGACGGGAGACGGGCTGCGGGTTACAGGTTACGGGTTACGGTTTACCGTCCACGGTCAACCGTGGACCGTAAACTGACCTCCCGCCACTCTCGATTGTGGGAGGGGCTTCCAGCCCCGATTCAATAAGGCCGCGCGCGGAGCGCGCACCGCCCCTCGTCTCCCGATCCTCGCCTCCCGCCTCTCCGCCACAGGCGGCCGTGCCCGCCTCGCGGGAGTGGGCGGGAGACGGGAGACAGGAGACAGGCTGCGGTTTACGGTTTACTGCCCACCGTCAACCGTGAACCGTCCCCCGCCTCCGGTCTCAGAACGGCAGGCCGTGCCCCTGGCCCGTCATGCACATGAGCATCGGGATCGAGAGCATGGTGTTGGTGCGCGAGGCGAGGAAGGCGACCTTCTTGGCCTTGGCCTTCTCCTCGTCGCTCGCCTGGACCAGCCCCAGCACCTTCTTCTGGTTGGGCCAGATCAGCACCCACACGTTGAACAGCATGATCGTGCCGAGCCAGGCGCCCACGCCGATGACGCGCATGCCGGGGTCGCTCAGGGTGAAGGCGGCGACGAAGCCCGAGCCCTCGCCCTGGTACATGGTCTCGAGCGCGGCCGCGCCCGTCAGCCAGGTCACCACCGCGGCCCAGCGGAACCACAGCAGCGCCCGCGGCGCCACGTACTTGCTGATCCCGGCCGGCCCCGGGCCGTCCTTGTCGGCGGCGGCCTCGGCGAGCGCGGGCACCTGCACGAAGTTGAAGTAGTAGAGCAGGCCGATCCAGGTGATGCCGGCCAGCACGTGGAACCAGACTTCGATCTCCCAGAGGTTCATGGTCTCCTCCCCCAGCTTGTTGCCTGCGTTTGCGTTCTTTCCGTCCTGCGGGAACCGGGACGCCGGCCGTCAGAGGACGGCGGCGATGATGATGGCGAGCACGAAGCCCGAGATGATGGTTCCCCAGATGCTGTTGAGCGGGTTCATGGCGGTTGCCCCTCCTGCGTCAGATTCTGCATTCT
>WGBS01000035.1 GCA_015494165.1 Gammaproteobacteria bacterium
GATGGTGTAGAAGTCGAAGCGCGGCCGCGGCGCCGCGGCGCGCGGCGCCTCGCGGCCGGCGCCGGCGTCCGTCTGGCCGCCGGCGGGAGGGCGGTAGTGGAGCCACACCAGTCCCGCCACCGCCAGACCCAGCGCGAGGCCCGCGAGGAACCCGCTCCAGCCGCCGCCCTGCGGCCCGCGGCTCGCGCCGCGCCGTGCCCCGGGCGGTGATCGTCTGCGCGCGCCGCTCACATGCGCTCCGGGGCCGACACCCCGAGCAGGGCGAGCCCGTTGGCGATCGTCTGGCGCACGGCGAGGATCAGCGCCAGCCGCGCGTCGCGCAGCGCCGCGTCGTCCACCAGGAAGGGCACCGCCCCGTAGTAGACGTGGAAGTCGTTGGCGAGCTCGCGCAGGTAGTGCGCGACCTGGTGCGGGGCGCGCGCCGCGGCCGCGGACTCCACGACCTCCGGCCAGCGCGCGAGCGTGCGCACCAGGCGCTCCTCGTGGGGCTCGGTCAGGCGCCCGAGGGCGGCGAGCCCGCGCTCGCGGTCGTGGGCGAGACCGCGCTCGGCGAGCTGGCGCATCACGGAGCACACGCGCGCGTGCGCATACTGCACGTAGTAGACCGGGTTGTCGGCGGTGCGCGCCTTGGCGAGGTCCAGGTCGAAGTCGAGGTGCTGCTCGGCCGAGCGCAGCACGTAGAAGAAGCGCGCCGCGTCCGTGCCCACCTCCTCGCGCAGCTCGCGCAGCGTCACGAACTCGCCCGAGCGCGTCGACATCTGCACCTTCTCGCCGCCCCGGTAGAGCACCGCGAACTGCACCAGCCGCACCTCGAGCCGCTCGGGCTCGATGCCGAGGGCGGCGAGCGCCGCGCGCAGGCGCGGCACGTAGCCGTGGTGGTCGGCGCCCCAGACGTCGATCATGTGCTCGAAGCCGCGCTCGACCTTGCTCAGGTGGTAGGCGACGTCGGAGGCGAAGTAGGTGGGCTGTCCGTTCTCGCGCACCAGCACCCGGTCCTTCTCGTCGCCGAAGGCGCTGGCGCGGAACCACAGCGCCCCGTCGCGCTCGTAGACGTGGCCCGCGGCGCGCAGGCGCTCGACGGCGCGCCCCACGGCGCCGTCCTCCACCAGGCTGCGCTCGCTGAACCAGCTGTCGTAGCGCACGCCGAAGGCCTCGAGGTCGCGGCGGATGAGATCCAGCATCACCTCGAGGCCGAGGCGGTGGACGCGCGCCCATCCCTCGGGCCCGAGCAGCTCGCGCGCGCGGGCGATGAGCGCGTCCATATGGCGCTCGCGGTCGCCGGCGGGCGCGTCCGGCGGCAGCTCGCGGGCGACCTCGGCCCACGGGCGGCGATGGGCCTCGCCGTCGGCGCGGTGCAGGTCGGCGGCGATGTCGTAGACGTAGTCGCCCTGGTAGCCCGCGTCCGGGAAGGCCACGGGCTCGCCGCACAGCTCCAGGTAGCGCAGCCACACCGAGACCGCGAGGATGTCCATCTGGCGGCCGGCGTCGTTGACGTAGTACTCGCGGTGCACGCGCCAGCCGGCCGCCGCGAGCAGGTTGGCGAGGCTGTCGCCGTAGGCCGCGCCGCGTCCGTGCCCCACGTGCAGCGGCCCCGTGGGGTTGGCGGAGACGAACTCCACCTGCACGCGGCGCCCGCCGCCCGCCGTGCCGTGTCCCCAGCGCTCGCCCGCCGCGAGCGCGGCGCGCACCGCCTCCAGCCAGGCCTCGGGGGCGAGGCGGAAGTTGATGAAGCCGGGGCCCGCGATCTCGACGGCCGCCACGCGCGGCGATTCCGGCAGCGCGGCCACGATGCGCTCGGCGAGCTCGCGCGGGTGCAGGCCCGCCGCCTTGGCCAGGACGAGGGCGGCGTTGGTGGCGAAGTCGCCGTGGCGCGCGTCGCGCGCGCGCTCGACGGCGGCCGCGGCAGCCACGCCGTCGGGCAGCACGCCCTCGTCGCGCAGGCGCGCCAGGGCCTCGTCGAGGAGCTGCTGGAGGTGGGCCTTCATCGTGCTGGGGCGGGGCGGCTGCGTGGAGCGAGCGCGTATTATCCCCTGCGCGAGCGCGCAGGCAAGGGCGCGCTCAGCCGTCCGGCTCGGCGAGCAGCGCCTCGACGGCGGCGAGCCCCGCGCGGCGCATGGGACGGCCGTCGAGGGGGCTGCACGGGGCCTGGCGCAGCCCGTCGAAGGGGAAGACCGTGAGCTCCACGGCGACGTCGCCGGCGACGAAGCGGAAGGCGGGATAGGGGTGCGGGTCGCGCCCTGCGGCCGGGCGCAGGCGGCGCTCGGCCTCCTCGTAGGGGATGCGCCGCTCGGCGAGGAACAGCGCCACCCGCTCGGGGGTGTCGGCGAACAGGTGCAGGTTGACGTCCGAGTGCTCGCCCGCCGTGCCGCTCAGCACCGAGCCCACCAGGCGCGGCTCGAACTCCGCGAGCAGCCGCATGGTCTCGAGCGCGGTGCGCCGTAGATGGCGCAGGCGCGCCTCGTGCGCCTCGTCGAAGAGGCGCCGGTAGGCGGCGAGCGCCGCCTCGATCTCGCGGTTGCGCGGCAGTCCCCGGCCGCCCGGAAGGCCCAGCCGCGCCGCCGCCTTGCGCTTGGCGAGGCCGTAGTCGCGCACGCCCTGCTCGTGCATGATGCGCGCGGCCTCCTCGGCGACGAGCAGCCTGAGCCGCTCGCCGTCCGGACCGGGCATGGGCTGCCTGCCGTCGTGCCGGCGCCGGGCCATCGCCTTCCTCCGTGCGCTCAGAAGATCGGCTCGGGCGCCGCGCCGCCGCCCGCCGGTGTCGCCGCCGCCGTCGCCTGCGGCACGTGCTCGGCGCGGAAGGTCTCGAAGACCGCGTCCGCCTGGCCGGGCGCGGCGAGCAGCCCCGTGGCGGGGTCGATGCGCACCGTCACCAGCCCCTCGGGCAGCGGCCGCTGCTCGACCGGCACCCCCGCGAGCGCGACGCGCATGAAGCGGATCCAGGCGGGCAGCGCCGCGCGCGCGCCGGTCTCGCGCTCGCCCAGCGGGGCGAGCCGGTCGAAGCCGGTCCAGGTCACCGCCACCACGCCCGGGCCGAAGCCGCAGAACCAGGCGTCGCGCTGGTCGTTGGTGGTGCCGGTCTTGCCGCCGATGTCGGGGCGGCCGAGCACGCGCGCGGCACGGCCCGTGCCGCGGCGCACCACGTCGCGCATCATCGAGCGCATGAGCCAGGCGATGCGCTCAGGGATCACGCGCGGCGCCGGACGCCACGCCCGCCCGGTGCCGGCCTCCCCGTCTCCGGCGCGGGCCGGATCGGCCGCCGCGGCTTCCTGTGCTGCCTCGCACTCGGGGCAGGCGCGCAGCGGCCGCGCGCGCTCGAGCACCTCGCCGTCGGGGCCGCGCACCTCGAGCAGCAGATAGGGCTCGACGCGGTAGCCGCTGTTGGCGAAGACGGCGTAGGCGCGTGCCATGGCGAGCGGCGTGACGCTGCCGCTGCCGAGGGCGAGCGAGAGGTCGCGCGGCAGGTGCGCGGGCTCGAAGCCGAAGCGCGCCGCGTAGCGCACCGCGTAGCCGACGCCGATGGCGCGCAGCAGGCGGATGGAGACCAGGTTGCGCGAGTGCACCAGCGCCTCGCGCAGGCGCGTCGGCCCGTGGAAGCGGCCGCTGTAGTTCTCGGGCCGCCAGGTCGCCTCCAGCGCAGGATCGTCGAAGACCACCGGCGCGTCGTTGATGAGGCTCGCGGCGGTGAAGCCCTTCTCGAGGGCGGCGGCGTAGATGAAGGGCTTGAAGCTCGAGCCCGGCTGGCGCTGGGCCTGCACCGCGCGGTTGAACTTGCTGCGCTCGAAGTCGAAGCCCCCGACGAGCGCGCGCACGGCGCCGTCGGCCGGCGCGAGCGCCACCAGCGCCCCCTCCACGCGCGGCAGCTGCGCGAGCCACCAGCTCCCGTCCGCGCGCCGCTCCAGGCGCACCAGGTCGCCCGGCGCGAGGACATCGGCCGCGCGCTTCGGCGCCGGGCCCCGGCGGTCGGTGTCGATGTAGGGCCGCGCCCAGGCGAGGCCCTCCCACGGCACCTCGACCACCTTCCCCGCGCCGAGATAGGCGCGCGCCGTGCGCTCGCCGACCTCGACCACGACCGCCGGCGCGAGCCCGCCGAGAGGGCGGCGCTCGGCGAGCGCGCGGTCGAGCGCCTTCCACGGGCCCTCGCCCGGCGCGGCCTCGGCGAGCCCCGGCGGCAGCTCCACGCGCCCCTCGGGCCCGCGCCAGCCGTGGCGGCGGCTGTAGGCGAGCAGGTTGGCGCGCACCGCTGTGAGCGCGGCGCGCTGCAGCGGCGGCTCGATCGTGGTCACGGCCACGTAGCCGTCGGTGTAGACCGCCTCGCCGTAGCGCTCCACCAGCTGCGCGCGCACCATCTCCGCGGCGTAGGGCGCCTCCACCTCCGAGCGGGCCGCGTGCAGGCGCGCGGTCACGGGCGCGGCGACGGCGTCCTCGTACTCGGCGCGCGAGATCATGCCCAGCGCCAGCATGCGCCCCAGCACGTAATTGCGCCGCGCGCGCGCGCGCTCGGGCGAGGCGACGGGGTTGTCGCGCGAAGGCGCTTTGGGCAGCCCCGCGATCATGGCCATCTCCGGCAGCGTCAGTCGCTCCACGTCCTTGCCGTAGTAGACGCGCGCGGCGGCGCCCACGCCGTAGGCGCGCTGGCCGAGATAGATCTTGTTGAGATAGAGCTCGAGGATGCGGTCCTTGTCGAGCTCGCGCTCGATCTTGAGCGCCAGGAAGATCTCGGCCAGCTTGCGCGCGAAGGTCTTCTCGCGGCTGAGGAAGAAGTTGCGCGCCACCTGCATGGTGATGGTGCTGCCGCCCTGGCGCTTCTCGCCCGTGCGCACCAGCGCCACCGCCGCGCGCAGCAGACCCTGCCAGTCCACGCCCGGATGCTCGTAGAAGCGGTCGTCCTCGGCGGCGAGGAAGGCCTGCACCAGGCGCGGCGGGATGCGGTCGAGCTCCAGCGGCACGCGGCGCTTCTCGCCGAACTCGGCGATGAGCGAGCCGTCGCGCGCCAGCACGCGCAGCGGCACCTGCAGGCGCACCTCGCGCAGCGCCTCGATGTCCGGCAGGCGCGGGGCGATGTAGACGTAGGCGGCGGCGAAGGCCAGCACGCCGGCGGCCAGCGCGGCGGTGCCGGCGGCCAGCAGCCAGCGGAGTGCGCGCAGGGCGGCTCGCATCACGGATCGGGGCGCTCGGCCGGTGGGCTCGCGACTGTGACGGGGCTCACGGCCCCGGGAGTGTGACCGGGTATAAAACTTCGCACATTGGCGCCCGAATTGCTATTCCCTTTTTTGTGAAAGCGTGCTATATGGCTAGGGGTGGAAATTAAGGTTGCGGCGCATGTAGTCTCCGCAACCGGACACACAAGAAAGGAAAAAAGGACCCGTCGTGTTCCTCTTCGGCCGCAGGAAGCCCCCCCTCGTGGGGCTCGACATCAGCTCGACGGCCGTCAAGCTCCTGGAGCTCAGCCGCAGCGGCGAGCGCTACCGGGTCGAGGCGTACGCGGTCGAGCCCCTGCCGCCCAACGCGGTGGTGGAGAAGAACATCGCCGACGTGGAGGCGGTCGGCGAGACCATCCGCCGCGCGGTCAAGCGCTCCGGCACGCGCGCCCGGCACGCGGCGGTGGCGGTGGCGGGCTCGGCCGTGATCACCAAGGTCATCACCATGCCGGCCTCCCTCTCCGAGGAGGAGATGGAGGCGCAGATCGAGCTCGAGGCCGACCAGTACATCCCCTACCCGCTCGAGGAGGTCAACCTCGACTTCGAGGTGCTCGGCCCCTCCGAGAACAACCCCGAGACGGTGGACGTGCTGCTCGCCGCCTCGCGCTCGGAGAACGTGGACGTGCGCGTCGCCGCCGTCGAGCACGCCGGCCTCGTCTGCCGCGTGGTCGACATCGAGGCCTACGCCCTCGAAAACGCCTTCCAGCTCATCGCCGACCAGATGCCGGACCGCGGCGTCGGACGCACCATCGCCGTCGTCGACATCGGCGCCACCATGACGACGCTCACGGTGCTGCACGACCTCAAGATCATCTACACCCGCGACCAGGTCTTCGGCGGCAAGCAGCTCACCGAGGAGATCATGCGCCGCTACGGCCTCTCCTACGAGGAGGCCGGCATGGCCAAGCGCCAGGGGGGGCTGCCCGACAACTACGTCCCGGAGGTGCTCGAGCCCTTCAAGGAGGCGATGGCGCAGCAGGTCAGCCGCGCGCTGCAGTTCTTCTTCTCCTCGAGCCAGTACAGCGCCGTGGACCACATCGTCCTCGCGGGCGGCAGCGCCTCCATCCCGGGCGCCGACGAGCTCATCGAGGCCAAGCTCGGCACGCCGACCACGGTCGCCAACCCCTTCGCCAACATGTCCCTCGCGCCCAACGTCAAGGCGCAGGCCCTGGCCAACGACGCCCCGGCGCTGATGATCGCCTGCGGGCTCGCGCTGAGGAGCTTCGACTGAGATGGCCCGCATCAACCTGTTGCCCTGGCGTGAGCAGCTGCGCAAGGAGCGGCAGCGGCAGTTCGCCGTGGTCACGGGGGCGGCGGCGGTGCTGGCGGCGCTGGTGGTGGTCTACGTGCACCTGCACATCGGCCGCCTCATGGACTACCAGGAGAGCCGCAACCGCTTCCTCAAGGACCGCATCGCCGAGCTCGACCGCCAGATCCGCGAGATCCGCGACCTCGAGAGCACCAAGCGCAAGCTGCTCGCGCGCATGAACGTGATCCAGGCCCTGCAGCGCAGCCGGCCGCAGATCGTGCACGTCTTCGACGAGCTCGTGCGCACCGTTCCCGACGGCGTCTATCTCACCGCCGCCGAGCTGCGCGGCACGGTGCTGACCCTGCGCGGCGTGGCGCAGTCGAACGCGCGCGTCTCCGACTACATGCGCCGCCTCGACGCCTCCGACTGGTTCCGCGACCCCAGGCTCGAGGTCATCCAGGCACAGGCCAAGGGCGGGCGGCGGCACGCGCTGTTCACGCTGCGCGTGCAGACCACGAGCCCGCAGGCGAAGGCCAAGGCGAAGGGTCAGGAGCAGGG
Source organism: Gammaproteobacteria bacterium (assembly GCA_015494165.1). Lineage (GTDB taxonomy): Bacteria > Pseudomonadota > Gammaproteobacteria > S144-34 > S144-34 > S144-34. The sequence goes on from WGBS01000035.1 coordinate 7,006, forward strand.
GGAGGGCGGCGCATGAGGCTGGAGGAGCTGCGCAACCTCGACCTGCAGAACATCGGCAGCTGGCCGGTGGCCGCGCGCGCGGTCGCCGTCGGCGTCGTCTTCGTGCTGGTGCTCTTCCTGGGCTACTGGTTCGACACCCGCGACCAGCTCGACGCCCTCGAGCGCCTGCGCCAGAAGGAGGCCGAGCTCAAGCGCACCTTCGAGCGCAAGGCGGCGAAGGCGGCCAACCTCGACGCCTACAAGCGCCAGCTCGAGGAGATCCGCCAGACCTTCGGCACCATGCTGCGCCAGCTCCCGAGCAAGACCGAGGTCGCGGGGCTCCTGGTGGACATCTCGCAGACGGGGCTCGCCGCGGGGCTCGAGTTCGAGCTCTTCAAGCCCCTCGACGAGGTGCCCAAGGAGTTCTACGCCGAGCTTCCCATCAGCATCCGGGTGCGCGGCACCTATCATGAGTTCGGCAGCTTCGTCAGCGGCGTGGCGGCGCTGCCGCGCATCGTCACGCTCCACGACTTCAGCATCCGGCCCGCGGGGGGCAAGGCCGGGCAGCCGGCCGCGGGCCAGCCGCCGGAGCTGGTGATGGACATCACCGCCAAGACCTACCGCTATCTCGAGGAAGGCGAGGAGGCGGGCAAATGAGCGGGGTGACGGCCAGGGGCCCGCTGCGCGCCGTGGCGCTGGCGCTCGCCGCCCTCGTCCTCGGCGGCTGTGCCGGCGACCTGTCGGATCTGGAGGCCTGGGTGCAGGAGGTGCGCGCGCGCCAGAAGGGCCGAATCGAGCCCCTGCCCGAGGTCAAGCCCTACGAGACCTTCGCCTACGCCGCCCAGGATCTGCGCGATCCCTTCACGCCGCCTTCCGAGGAGGCGGTGCTGCCGGTGCTCGCCGGCGGCGGCTCCAAGGTGCGGCCCGACCTCAACCGCCCGCGCGAGCCCCTCGAGTCCTATCCGCTCGACAGCCTGCGCATGGTCGGCGTGCTGGAGCTCAAGGGCACGCGCTGGGCCCTCATCAAGACGCCGGACGACACCATCCATCGCGTGCGCGTGGGCAACTACATGGGCCAGAACCACGGGCGCATCACGCGCATCACGGAGACCGAGGTGGACCTGATCGAGATCGTGCCGGACGGCCTCGGCGGCTGGATGGAGCGCAAGGCCAAGGTCGCGCTCGCCGAGCCGGCGGCGCAAGGGGGATGAGCAGATGACGGGCATGCGAGTGCACAGCAGGCGAAGCCGGCGCTGGCCGGCGTGGGCCGCAGGGGTCGGCGGGCTGCTCGCCTGGCTGGCGGCGGCCACGGCCCAGGCGCTGGAGCTGCGCGAGCTGCGCTACGCGGCGCTCCCGGGCGACCGGGTGCAGATCACCCTCGAGCTCGACGGCCCCGCCCCCGAGCCGCGCAGCTTCACCGTGGACAACCCCGCGCGCATCGCCCTGGACCTGCCGGGCGTGGCCAACCGCCTGACGCGCCGCTCGCGCACGGTGGGCGTCGGCGCCGTGCGTGCCGTCACCGCCGCCGAGGCGCGCGGGCGCACGCGGGTGGTGGTGAGCCTGGTGCGCATGGTGCCCTTCGAGACGCGCGTGGAGGGCAACCGCGTGCTGCTCACGGTCGAGCCCCCCGGCGCCGCGGCCGCCGAGGCGGCGCAGCCCGCCGCCGTGCGCGTGGCCGCCACGCGGCCGGCGGCGGCCGCCGGGCGCGCCATCACCGACGTCGACTTCCGCCGCGGGCCGCACGGCGAGGGCCGCGTCATCGTCAAGCTCTCCCAGCCCGGCACGCCGGTGGACGTGCGCCAGGAGGGCGGGCGCATCGTCGCCGACTTCCTCGACACCAGCCTCCCCGAGCGCCTCGCGCGCCGCCTCGACGTGGTCGACTTCGCCACGCCCGTCACCCTCGTCGACACCTACGCCAAGGACTCGGGCGTGCGCATGACGGTCACGGCGACGGGCGACTACGACTACGTCGCCTACCAGTCGGACAGCGTCTTCACGCTCGAGGTCAAGCCCGTGCCCAAGGCCGAGCAGGAGCGGCGCCGCAAAGAGAAGCTCGGCTACACGGGCGAGCGGCTGTCGCTCAACTTCCAGGACATCGAGGTGCGGGCGGTGCTGCAGCTCATCGCCGACTTCACCGGCCTCAACGTGGTCGTCAGCGACACTGTCAAGGGCAACATCACCCTGCGCCTCAAGAACGTGCCCTGGGACCAGGCCCTCGACATCATCCTCAAGACCAAGGGCCTGGCCATGCGCAAGATGGGCAACGTGATCCTCATCGCCCCGAGCGAGGAGATCGCCGCGCGCGAGAAGCTCGAGCTCGAGGCCAAGAAGCAGATCGAGGAGCTCGCGCCGCTGCGCGCCGAGTTCATCCAGATCAACTACGCCAAGGCCTCCGACATCGCCGCGCTGCTCAAGAAGAAGGAGAACTCCATCCTCTCGCCGCGCGGCAGCGTCACGGTGGACGAGCGCACCAACATCCTGCTGGTGCAGGACACCGCCGACAAGCTCGAGGAGATCCGCCGCCTGGTGGCCAAGCTCGACGTGCCGGTGCGCCAGGTGCTGATCGAGTCGCGCATCGTCATCGCCAACGACGACTTCGTGCGCGACCTCGGCGTGCGCTTCGGGTGGAGCAAGAACCAGACCTACAAGTCCGTCCACCAGGTCTGGCTCGGCGGCACCGCCCCCGGCAACTTCGCGCCCGCGACCATCACGGGCTTCGAGGTGCCGGCGGGCTCCGGCAACGAGGGCCTGATCGTCAACCTGCCGGCGGCGCCCGCGAACGGCACCGCGGCGGCGCTGGGGCTCGCGGTGGGCAAGCTCGGCTCGCACCTGCTCCAGCTCGAGCTCTCGGCGCTCCAGGCCGACGGGCGCGGCGAGGTGATCTCGGCCCCGCGCGTCATCACCGCCAACCAGAAGGAGGCGCTCATCGAGCAGGGCGTGGAGATCCCCTTCCAGCAGGCGACCTCGAGCGGCGCCACCAGCGTCAGCTTCAAGAAGGCCGTCATGAGCCTGTCCGTCACGCCGCAGATCACGCCAGACGACCGCATCATCCTCGACCTGCGCGTGACCAAGGACTCCGTCGGCGACAACGTGCCCACCGGCACCGGCGGATTCGTGCCCAGCATCGACACGCGCGAGGTGCAGACCCAGGTGCTGGTCGACAACGGCGAGACCGTGGTCCTGGGTGGCATCTACGAGCGCACGCGCAAGAACGAGTACCAGCGCGTGCCCTTCTTCGGCGATCTGCCGGTGGTCGGCGCGCTCTTCCGCAACCGCAAGCAGACCGACGAGAAGGACGAGCTCCTCATCTTCGTCACGCCGAAGATCATCAAGGAGAGCCTGGAGGTGGCGACGCGCTGAGGCCGTCTCCGTCACGCCATAGCCGCGCGCGCACGCCCGGCCCCGGCCGGGCGTGTGCCATCATGGGGACATGAGCAGGGCCAGCACCGCGCGGCGCATCTTCCTGGTGGGCCCCATGGGGGCCGGCAAGACCTCTGTCGGGCGCCAGCTCGCGCGCCGTCTCGGCCTCGAGTTCGTCGACGCCGACCACGAGATCGAGCGCCGCACCGGCGTCGACATCCCCTACATCTTCGAGGTGGAGGGCGAGGCCGGTTTCCGCGAGCGCGAGCGCCGCGTGCTGGCCGAGCTCACGCTGCGGCCCGGCATCGTGCTCGCCACCGGCGGCGGCGCCGTCCTCGACGAGGCGAACCGCGCCGTGCTCGCCGCGCGCGGCACCGTGGTCTACCTGCACGCGAGCGTGGGCGAGCAGCTCCGGCGCACGCGCGGCGACCGGCGCCGCCCGCTGCTGCAGGTGGCCGACCCCGCCGCGCGCCTCGCCGAGCTCATGGCCGTGCGCGAGCCGCTCTACCGCGCGGTCGCCGACCTCGTGGTCGAGACCGACGGCCGCGGCGTGCGCAGCGTCGTGGGCGAGATCGTGCGCCGCCTGCCGCCGCCCAAGCCGGGCGAGCGCGCCGGCCCCGCCCCGGAGGCCGGCGACGCGGTGGTATAGTGACCCGGAAGCCCCGAAAAAGTCCCATTTTTTTCGGGGCTTCCCCGCGGCATGGACGGCGCGGGAAATTTCATGCACATGGATGTGCATGGCTATACAAGGAAAAGCGAAATGGCCGCGAAGCACCTCAGCCCCGATCCATCCGCGCAGCGGATGGATCGGAGTATCCAGCGGATGCGGACGCTCACGGTCGAGCTCGGCGAGCGCAGCTATCCCATCCACATCGGCACGGGCCTCATTGGCCGCGCCGACCTGCTGCGCCCGCGCCTGCGGGGCACGCAGGCCATGGTCGTCACCAACGAGGTCGTGGGCCCGCTCTACCTCGAGCGCCTGCTGCCCGCTCTCGAGGGCCTCGAGGTCGAGACCGTGGTGCTCCCGGACGGTGAGGCCACGAAGACGCTGGAGACCGTCGCCGGCATCATCGACCGCCTGATGGCCGCGCGCTTCGCGCGCGACTGCGCCCTCGTCGCCCTCGGCGGCGGCGTCGTCGGCGACATCACGGGCTTCGCGGCCGCCATCTACCAGCGCGGCGTCGACTTCGTGCAGGTGCCGACCACCCTGCTCGCCCAGGTGGACTCCTCCGTGGGCGGCAAGACCGGCGTCAACCATCCCGCGGGCAAGAACATGATCGGCGCCTTCCACCAGCCGCGCGCGGTGATCGCCGACGTCGCCACCCTCGACACCCTGCCCGACCGCGAGCTGCGCGCGGGCCTCGCCGAGGTCGTCAAGTACGGCCTCATCCGCGACCGCGCCTTCTTCGAGTGGCTCGAGGGCCGCATGGAGGCGCTGCTCGCGCGCGAGCCGGACGCCCTCGCGGAGGCGGTCGAGCGCTCCTGCCGCAACAAGGCCGAGGTGGTGGCCGCCGACGAGCGCGAGGCCGGCCAGCGCGCCCTCCTCAACCTCGGCCACACCTTCGGCCACGCCATCGAGACCGGCCTCGGCTACGGGACCTGGCTCCACGGCGAGGCCGTCGCCGCCGGCATGTGCCTGGCCGCGCGCCTTTCGGAGCGCATGGGCTGGCTCGCGCCCGAGGCGCGCGCGCGCATCGAGGCCCTGCTCGCGCGCGCGGGGCTGCCCACAGCCCCGCCCCCGGAGCTTTCGCCCGCGCGCCTGCGCGAGCTCATGGCGGTGGACAAGAAGGTGCAGCGCGGCCGCCTGCGGCTCGTGCTGCTGCGGGCCATCGGCGAGGCCGTGGTGACCGCCGACTTCGACGAGGCCGCCCTCTCCGCGGTGCTGGAGGCCGCGCGCGAGCCCGCCTGAGGCGAGCGTGGAGCCCGACCGCTTCCTCGCCCCCTACGCCGCCCACCCCGCGCGCAGCCGCGGGCGCCGCCACCCGGAGCCGCCCCCGGCGCTGCGCAGCGAGTACCAGCGCGACCGCGACCGCATCGTCCACTCGGCGGCCTTCCGCCGCCTCATGTACAAGACCCAGGTCTTCGTCAACCACGAGGGCGACATGTTCCGCACGCGCCTGACCCACTCCATGGAAGTGGCGCAGGTCGCGCGCACCGCCGCCCGCGCGCTGGGGCTGAACGAGGACCTGACCGAGGCCATCGCCCTCGCCCACGACCTCGGCCACACCCCCTTCGGGCACGCCGGCCAGGAGGCGCTGGACGAGTGCATGCGCCCCTGGGGCGGCTTCGAGCACAACCTCCAGTCGCTGCGCGTGGTCGAGGTCCTCGAGACCCGCTATGCCGCCTTCCCGGGGCTCAACCTCACCTTCGAGACGCGCGAGGGCATCCTCAAGCACTGCTCGCCCATGAAGGCCGAGGACCTGGGCGAGCTCGGCCGCCGCTTCCGCGAGGGCACGCAGCCCTCGCTCGAGGCCCAGCTCGTCAACCTCGCCGACGAGATCGCCTACAACAGCCACGACGTGGACGACGGCCTGCGCGCGGGGCTCCTCGACCCCGAGGGCCTGTGCCGCACGGCGCTCTTCCGCGAGGCCTGGGAGGCGGCCGGGCGTGCCGAGCCGCGCCCCGAGGGCCGCCGCCGCGTGCACGAGACCGTGCGGCGCCTGATCGACGCCCAGGTGCGCGACCTGGTCGAGGCCACGCGCGCGCGCATCGAGGCCGCCGCGCCCGCCGACATCGAGGCCGTGCGCGCGCTCCGCGAGCCGCTGGTCGGCTTCAGCGGGGAGATGCGCGCGCGCCACGTCGAGCTCAAGCGCTACCTGCGCGATCACCTCTACCGCCATTACCGCGTGCGGCGCATGACGGCGAAGGCGCGCCGCACCGTGCGCGCGCTCTTCGAGGCCTTCCTCGACGATCCCGGCCTGCTGCCGCCGGAGGCGCAGGAGGCCGTCCGCCGCCTCGAGGCCGAGGGCGGCGAGGCGGGCCGCGCGCGCGCCGTCGCCGACTACGTCGCCGGCATGACCGACCGCTACGCCATCGCCGAGCACGCCCGCCTCTTCGACCCGGCGCGCTGAAGCCGGCGGACGGTGTACAGTAGACAGGTTACGGCAGGAGGCGCCGCGGGCATCCGCGGCGAGCGCGCGCGGCGCATGCCGTGGGCCGTAGACCGTCACCCGTACACCGGACGATGCGGATCTATATGCAGACCCCGCCCGTGGCCGAGGCGCCGCCGCGCTTCTATCACCTCATCCTCGAGCCGGACCTGCTCGGGGGCTGGAGCCTGGTGCGCGAATGGGGCCGCCAGGGCGGGCCGGGGCGGGTGCGGCGCGAGCACTTCGAGGCGCGCGAGGCGGCGGAGGCCGCGCTCGAGCGCGCGCGCGATGCGCAGCTTCGCCGCGGCTACCGCGTGGTCTATGTCGAGGGGGAGGGGGGAAGCCCGTGAGCGGGAACGAGACCGGGCAGGAGGCGTGGTTCGAGACCGAGGCGCTGCGCCAGCGCCTGCAGCTCACCGCGCACGTGATCGAGAACACCGGCGCCGTGGTGGTCGTGACCGCCCCGCCCGGAGGTGGGCGCAGCACCTTCCTCGCGCGCCTCGCGGCCGAGGCGCCCGAGACCTGGCGCGTCTGCCGCATCGCGGGGCACGAGACGGCGGATGCCGCTGGCGTCGTGGCGGCCGTCGCCGACTGCCTCGGCGTCGCGCCGGAGCCCGCGGCGCTCCGCGAGCGCGTCGCCGCGCTCGCGGGCGTCGGCGAGCGCGTGGTGGTGCTCGCCGACGACGCCGACGAACTCGACGAGGCGGCGCTCGCCGAGCTCGCCGCGCTCGGGGAGTCCGGCGCGCGGCTGGTGCTCGCGAGCT
>WGBS01000036.1 GCA_015494165.1 Gammaproteobacteria bacterium
GACCCGCGCGTGCGCGAGCTGCTGCGGCGCATGGCCGAGGCGGGGCGCTGGACCGCGGCGATCTGCGCCGCCCCGAAGGTGCTGGCCCACGCGGGGCTCCTCGACGGACGTCGCGCGACCAGCTATCCCGGGGTGCTGGACGGCGTGGCGGTCGCGGGTCTGCGTTACGAGCAGGCGCCGGTGGTGCGCGACGTCCGTCGAGGAGCCCCGCGTGGGCCAGCACCTTCGGGGCGGCGCAGATCGCCGCGGTCCAGCGCCCCGCCTCGGCCATGCGCCGCAGCAGCTCGCGCACGCGCGGGTCGGCGTCGAGCCGCTCGGTGCCGGGCCCGCCGCCCGGCAGCACCACCATGTCGTAGTCGGCGCCCATGGCCTCGTCGAGGGTGGTGTCCGGCACCAGCACCACGCCGCGCGAGCAGCGCACGGGGCCCGGCTCGAGACCCGCGGTCACGACCTCGACGCCGGCGCGGCGCAGCAGGTCGATCACCGTCACCGCCTCGAGCTCCTCGCAGCCTTCGGCCAGGGGAACGAGCACTCGTGCCATGGTCCTCTCCTCCCTGCCGGGGGGTGGAGCTATCGTAGCGCAGCCCCCCGCAGGGCGCGCCACAGGCGCGCGACCAGCAGGACGAGCGCGCCGCTCCAGGCGGCCGCGGCGGCCATGGCGAGACCGCCGGCGCGCAGAACCGCCGCCGCGGCGACCGCCCCGAGCACCACCGCGAGGGCGGCATCGCCCGCGGCGGCCGCGCCGCGGCCGAGGCGCAGCGCCGCGGTGCGGGCCATCATGACCGCCGTCAGGCTCCCGAGGGCACCGACCGTGAGGAGATGCGCCGCCGCCCACGGCCGCGCGCCGGCGAGCTCGGCCGCCCCCCACGCGGGCAGCGCGACGGCGAGCCAGGCGTAGGCGATGGCCAGCAGCACGACGTCGACGCGGCGCACGCTCCACGGCCGCCAGCGCCACAGGCGCACGGCGGTGAGCAGTCCCGCGAGCACGAGCGCCCCGCCGCCCGCGGGCCGGGTCGCGGCCGCCGGCAGGAGCGCGGCGGCGGCGGCGCAGGCGGTCAGCACCCCGGCCTCGAGCCTCGGCTGCACGGCGTTGGCGAGCCAGCGCCGCGGATCGTCGTGGGCGCCGGCCAGCGCGGGCGCGAGCGCGCGTCCGCCCATGCCCGCGAGCAGGAAGGCGAAGCCCGCGAGCGCCGCGCGCAGCGCCGCCTCGCCGGCGCCGGCATCGAGCCGCACGAGCACCGCGGTGACGGGCAGCGCCGAGAGGCACACGGCGAGCGCCCCCAGCCCGAGCAGGCGGTTGCGCAGGCGCTTGGCGCCCTCGACCAGCGGCCAGGCGCCGCGCGTGGCCACCCACAGCGCGAAGGCGCCGTCGAGCAGGAGCGCCCACGCCGGCGGCCCCGGGAGGCAGCCGCCGAGGCGCGCGCCGAGCCAGGCCGCGGCGGCGAGCGCGGTCTCGGCGCGGCGCGCGCGCGTGGCGAGGAAGCCCGCGACGCAGGCGAGCGCGTAGCCGTAGAGGATCCCGTGGGCGTGCCACAGGGACAGGCGCGGGCACATGCCGCCGGCCCACAGCGGCACGGCCGCCGCGCCCCAGGCCGCCGCGAGCGGGAAGAGCCAGGTGGCGGGCGGGACGCGCGCCACGGCGCCCTCAGCGCGAGGGGCGGGCCGCGAGGCGCGTGGCGCCGCCGCGCGCAAGCAGGGCCGAGGGCGGCACCAGGCGGTGCTCGCGCGCGAGCGCCGGCAGCACGCGCGCGACGAAGGCGAGCGCCGCGGGGCTCGGGTGGAAGATGGCGACGGCGTGGCCCTGGCGGGCGAGCCGCCGGCGCAGGCGCGCGAGCCCCGCGCGCAGGCCCTCGGGGCCGGGCTCGGCGTCGAGGAAGACGTCGCGCCGCAGGTGCGCCACCCCTTCCTCGGCGGCGAGGCGCTCGGCGACGGTCGCCGCGGTGGTGCGGCTGTCAAGGAAATACAGCCCCCGGCGCCGCAGCGCCCGCATGAGCCAGGCCATGTGGCCCGGGTGGCGGGTGATGAGGCTTCCCATGTGGTTGTTGACGCCGGCCGCGCCCGGCACGCTCGCGAGCGCGCGCGTGAGGGCGCGCTCGAGCTCCGCGCGCGTCATGTGCAGGCCGATGGCGCCGGGACCCGGGTCGCGGCCGCCGACCGCGGCCATCGGCAGGTGGAGCAGCACCTCCTTGCCGCGCGCGCGCGCGGCCTCGGCGAGGAGGCGGGAGTAGGGCCCGTGGGGCAGCACCGCGCAGGCGACGGGCCCGGGCAGGGCGACGGCGCGCAGGCCGGCCGCGCGGTCGTAGCCCAGGTCGTCCACCACGAGGGCGAGCTCGCCGGCGAATGCGGCGGGCGCTGCGAGCAGCAGCGCCGCCGCCCGCACGAGGCGCGCGAGCGCGCGCTCAGCCCTTGCCGCCCGCCGCCGCACGCGACTGCAGGATCACCAGCCCCCGCAGGATGTTGAGCGCCTCGAACAGCTCGTAGTCGCGCGCGGCCAGCGCGCCGGGATCCTCGCCCTTGCGCGCCCCGCCCTCCTCGGCGCCCTTGCCCTTGGCCGGGGCCTTGCCGTTGCCGAGATGGCGCTTGAGGTGGCTCTCGCGCAGCGGCTCGATCTCCTTCTCGACCGCGGCCACGCGCAGGCGCGAGAGCTCGATGTCGGGGACGATGCCCTCGGCCTGGATGGAGCGCCCCGAGGGGGTGTAGTAGCGCGCGGTGGTGAGCTTGAGCGCCGCGCCGTTGCGCAGCGGCAGGATGGTCTGCACCGAGCCCTTGCCGAAGGTCTTGCGCCCGACGATGACGGCACGGCGCTGGTCCTGCAGCGCCCCTGCGACGATCTCCGAGGCCGAGGCGGAGCCGCCGTTGACGATCACCACGATCGGCGCGCCCTCGAGAACGTCTCCGGGCGTGGCCGAGAAGCGCAGGCGCGCGTCCGGCACGCGCCCCTCGGTGTAGACGATCAACCCCTCCTCGAGGAAGAGGTCGGCGACGTCGACGGCCGCGTTGAGCACGCCGCCGGGGTTGTTGCGCAGGTCGAGCACCAGCCCCTTGAGGCGCCCGCCCGCCTCCTTGCGCAGCCGCTCGATGGCGTCGGCCAGGCTCTTGGCCGTAGGCGCCTGGAAGTGCGTGATGCGCACGTAGCCGAGCCCGCCGTCGTAGAGCCGCGCCTTGACGCTCTTGACCTTGATGACCGCGCGCGTGACGGTGATGCGGAGCGGCTTGTCCTCGCCCTCGCGCACGATGGTCAGCGTGACCTTGGTGCCGGGGCGCCCGCGCATGAGCTTGACGGCCTCGTTCAGGCTCAGGCCCTTCACGGGCGTGTCGTCGATGCGGATGATGAGGTCGCCGGCGCGGATGCCGGCGCGCTGCGCGGGCGTGTCGTCGATGGGGGCGACGACCTTGACGAAGCCGTCCTCCATGCTGACCTCGATGCCCAGGCCGCCGAACTCGCCGCGCGTGCCGATCTGCAGCTCCTTGAACTCGTCCGGGCTGAGATAGGCCGAGTGGGGGTCGAGGCCGGCGAGCATGCCGCGGATGGCGTTCTCGATCAGGGTACGGTCGTCGACGGGCTCGACGTAGTCGCTCTTGACGCGCGCGAAGACGTCCGTGAACACGCGCAGCTCCTCGAGCGGCACCTCGGCCGGCGCGCGCGCCTCGCCCTCGCCGCGCTCGGCGAGCACCCCGTGCGCGAGCGCGAGCAGCACCCCGAGGAAGGCGCCCGCGCCCACCAGCAGCAGGTTCCGTCCCTTCACCATCGTGCGCATCCCCAGCCTCCGGCCGTCACGGACGGGCGAACCTTAGCACAAGGCGCGCGCGCCGGCGGCCCCTCAGCCCCGGCGCCGCGCGCGTGCCGGGCTGCCGCGGCACCAGCGCACGGGGTCGATGGGGCGGCCCTGGTGGCGGATCTCGAAGTAGAGCGCCGCCCGCTCGCGCCCGCCGCTGTCGCCGACGCTGGCGATGACCTCGCCCGCCTGCACCCAGTCGCCGACCTCCTTGTAGAGGCTGCGGTTGTGGCCGTAGAGGGTCATCCACCCGTCGCCGTGGTCGATGATCACGAGCAGGCCGAGGCCGCGCAGCCAGTCGGCGAAGACCACCCGACCGTGCGAGACCGCGCGCACAGGGGCGCCCTCGCGCGCGCCGATGAGGACGCCGCGCCAGCGCAGCCCGCCGGCCGCGCGCCGCGCGCCGAAGCGCGCGAGCAGCCGCCCGCGCGCCGGCCACGGCAGGCGCCCACGAAGCTCGGCGAAGGGGAGCGCCTGCTCCGGGCGCGGCAGCCCCTCGAGCGCGCGCTCGACCTCGTTCAGGAGGCGCTCGAGCGCGGCGCGGTCGCGCTCGAGGCGCCGGAGCTCGTCCTCGCCACGGCGCAGGCGCGCGGCGAGCCGCGCCACGGCGGCGGCGCGCTCGGCGCGGCGGGCGGCCGGCGGGCTGCGCTGGCGCGGCGTCCTCATCGGCGCGCGCGAAGGCGCCCCGGTGCGCGCGGTCTCGCACGGGCGCGTGGTCTTCGCGGACTGGCTGCGCGGCCTCGGCCTGCTCGTGATCATCGACCACGGCGACGGCTGGATGACCCTCTACGGCCACAACCGCAGCCTCTACAAGGAGGTCGGCGACTGGGTGCAGGCGGGCGAGGTCATCGCCAGTGTCGGCGACAGCGGCGGGCGCGAGCGGGCGGCGCTCTACTTCGAGATCCGCCACCAGGGCCGCCCCATCGACCCCGTGCGCTGGTGCCGCGGCAGCCC
>WGBS01000037.1 GCA_015494165.1 Gammaproteobacteria bacterium
CCGCGGCGCGCTGCGCGGCGCCGCCGGCGCCTGAGGCGCCGGCCCGTGCCCGCGCCACCGAGCCATGCCCCTGCGTGCGGGGGAGGGCGGTAGCGTGCCTGATCCAGGTGTCGGGTGTCGGTCTTCAGCCTTCAGCAGGAGCCGGGTCCGATGGCTGTGGAGCGGAACACAGGGGCGAGAGACATGGATCGGGAGGCGAGGGTCGGTGCGCCCTTCGCGCGCGGCTGTTGGTCGGGGCCGGAAGCCCCTCCCACAGGCGGGCTACAGGTCACGGGCTACGGTTCACAGTGGCCTGTGCACCGTGACCCGTCTCCCGCGACCCGTCTCCCGTTTACTCCCACGAACGTGGGAGCCGAGAGCCGAGCTCTGAGATCCGAAGTCTGAAATCCGAGATCTGAAGTCCGCCAGCCGACATCCGAATGCCGATGACCGAAACACCGAACGCCATGACCGTGGACGTGGAGGACTACTTCCAGGTCACGGCGCTGGAGCCCGGCATCCCGCGCGCGGAGTGGGGCCGCTGGCCCGTGCGCGTCGCCGCCAACACCGAGCGGGTGCTGGAGCTTTTCGCCGCCCATGGCGTGCGCGCCACCTTCTTCGTCCTCGGCTGGGTCGCCGAGCGCTTCCCCGCGCTGGTGCGCCGTATCGCCGAGGCCGGCCACGAGGTGGCGAGCCACGGCTACGACCACCGCCGCATCACCACCATGCGCCCGGAGGAGTTCCGCCGCGACGTGCTCCGCGCGCGGGCCCTGCTCGAGGATGCGGCGGGTGTGGCGGTGCGCGGCTACCGCGCGCCGAGCTACTCCATCGTCGCGCGCACGCGCTGGGCGCACCGCATCCTCGCCGAGACCGGGCACGTCTACTCCTCGAGCGTCTACCCGGGCCGGCACGACCTCTACGGCATGCCGGAGGCCCCGCGCGAGCCCTACCGGCCGCTGCCCGGGCTGCTCGAGGTGCCGGTGACGACCGTGCGCGTGGCGGGACGCACCTGGCCCTGCGGGGGCGGCGGCTTCTTCCGCCTCTATCCCTACCGCCTCTCGCGCTGGGCCCTGCGGCGGGTGAACCGCACCGAGGGGCGGCCCGCGGTCTTCTACTTCCACCCGTGGGAGCTCGACCCGCACCAGCCGCGCCCGAAGGGGCTGCCGGCGCGGTCGCGCTTCCGCCACTACCTCAATCTCGGCCGCATGCAGGGACGGCTCGAGCGGCTGCTCGGCGACTTCCGCTGGGACCGCATGGACCGCGTGTTCGTGGACCCGACGTCTGATGCGCCCGACGCGCGCCCCGAGGCCGCCGCGGTCGGGCATTGCGGGAGGGCATGAGCCATGAACGTGGTGCTGGAATCGGAGCCGATGGTGCTCGCGAGCGAGCCGGCGGTGCGCCGCGCCCCGCTGCGCGTGCACGTCCTGGACGCCACGGCCGACGTGGGCGCCTGGGACCGCTTCGTCGTCACGCGGCCGGAGGCGACCTTCTTCCACCTCGCCGGCTGGCGCGAGGTGATCGAGCGCGTCTACGGCCATCGCAGCTTTTACCTGTACGCCGAGCGCGACGGGCGCATCGAGGCCGTGCTGCCGCTCGCGCGCATCCGCAGCCGCCTGTTCGGCGACGCGCTGATCTCGACGCCCTTCTGCGTCTACGGCGGCGCCGTGGGCGAGCCGCTCGCCTGCACGGCGCTCGAGGAGGAGGCCTGCCGTCTCGCCGAGGACCTCGGCGTGGACTACCTGGAGCTTCGCCACCTCGAGCGGCGTCATCCGACCTGGCCCGCGCGCGACGATCTCTACGTCACCTTCCGCAAGGCCCTGCACCCCGACCCGGAGCGCAACCTGGCGGCGGTGCCGCGCAAGCAGCGCGCCATGATCCGCAAGGGCGAGCAGGCGGGCCTGCACGCCGTCGAGGAGGAGGGCGTCGAGCGCTTCTTCCGCGTCTACAGCGAGAGCGTGCGCAACCTCGGCACGCCCGTCTTCCCCAAGCGCTGGTTCCGGGCGCTGCGCGAGGTCTTCGGCGGCGCCTGCAGCGTGCTCACGGTCTACCGCGGCGCGGAGCCCGTGGCCTCGGTCATGAGCTTCCACTTCCGCGACGAGGTGCTGCCCTACTACGGCGGCGGCACGCGCGCCGCGCGCGCCCTCAAGGCCAACGACTACATGTACTGGGAGGTGATGCGCCGTGCCTGCCTGCGCGGGGCGCGCGTCTTCGACTACGGCCGCAGCAAGGTGGGCACCGGCTCCTACCGCTTCAAGAAGCACTGGGGCTTCGAGCCGCAGCCGCTCCACTACGAGTACCACCTGGTGAAGGCGCGGCGCGTGCCGGACGTCAACCCGCTCAACCCGAAGTACCGCGCCGCGGCGGCGGTGTGGCGGCGGCTGCCGCTGCCGCTCACGCGCGTGCTCGGGCCCATGATCGCGCGCAGCCTCGGCTGAGACCGTGGGCACCGTCCTCTACCTGGCGCACCGCATCCCCTACCCGCCCGACAAGGGGGACAAGATCCGCTCGTGGCACATGCTGCGCGCGCTGGCGGAGCGCCACCGGGTGCTGCTGGGAGCCTTCGTGGACGACCCGGACGACTGGGGGCACCGCCCGCGCCTCGAGGCGCTGTGCGAGTCCGTCTGCCTGCGCCCGCTGCCGCGCCTGCTCGCCTCGGCACGCGGGGCGGCCGCGCTCGCACGGGGGCTTCCGGTGACGGTGCCCTGGTACCGCGACGGTGGCATGCGGCGCTGGGTGGCGGACATGGCGCGCCGGCATCGTCCGGACGCCGCCGTGGCCTTCTCCTCGGCGATGATGCAGTACGCGGACGCGCTGCCGGACGGGGTGCCGGTGGTGGCCGACTACGTGGACGTGGATTCCGAGAAATGGGCCGCCTACGGCCGTCGGCGCCGCGGTCCGCTCGGCTGGGTCTACCGGCGCGAGGCGCGCACGCTGCTCGGCTGGGAGCGGCGCATGGCCGCGCGCGCCGCGGCGGTGGTCCTCGTCAGCGAGCCCGAGGCCGACCTCTTCGCCGCCCGCGCCCCGGAGGCCGCCGCGCGCGTGCACGCCGTCGGCAACGGCGTCGACCTCGAGCGCTTCCGCCCCGACCCGGAGCTCCCGGATCCCTACCCGCCGGGCACGCGCGCCATCGCCTTCACGGGCCTCATGGACTACTGGGCGAATGTGGACGCCGTGGGCTGGTTCGCCGAGGAGGTGCTGCCGCGCGTGCGCGCCGAGCGGCCGGAGGCCGCCTTCTGGATCGTGGGCGCGCGCCCCACGGACGCGGTGCGCCGCCTCGAGTCCGTCCCGGGCGTCGTGGTGACGGGCGCGGTGCCCGACACGCGCCCCTACATCGCCCATGCCGCGCTGTGCGTGGCGCCCATGCGCGTGGCGCGCGGCGTGCAGAACAAGGTACTGGAGGCGCTGGCCATGGCGCGGCCCGTGGTCCTCACCCCGGAGGCGGCCGAGGGCATCGCCCTGCCGCCGGGGACCGATGGCTGGGTGGCGCGCGACGCCGAGGGTTTCGCCGCGCGCGTGCTGGCGCTGCTGCGCGAGCCGCCGGGCCCGCGCTGGGCGGTGGCCTGCCGGCGCTGGATGGAGCGGCATTACGTGTGGACCAGGCACCAGCGCGCCTTCGTGGACCTGGTCGAGGAGGCCGCGGGTCTCGCCCGGGGGCTTGCGCCCGCGGCGGTGGCGGAGGCGGTCTGAGATGGCGCAGGCGGGCGCGCAGGTGATGGCGGCGGCCGCGGCGGAGGGCGCGGCGCGGCGGCGCGCGCTCGCCGTGGTGGCGCTCGGGCTGCTCGCGCTCGCCGCCGTCCACCACGAGACGCTCGCCTCCATGGTGCGCATCTGGTGGCGCTCCGAGACCTTCGCCCACGGCTTCCTCATCTTCCCGATCAGCGCCTGGCTGGTGTGGCGCCAGCGCGCGGCGCTCGCGCACCTGCCGGTGGCGCCGGACTGGCGGGCGCTCGCGGCCCTGGCGCTCCTCGCGCTCGGCTGGCTCGCCGCGCGCGAGGCCGACATCCTGGTCGGCGAGCAGCTCGCCTTCGTGCTCATGGTGCCCGCGCTCGTCTGGCTCGCCGCGGGCGCGGCGGTGCTGCGCGCGCTCGCCTTCCCGCTCGGCTTCCTCGTCTTCGCGGTGCCCATGGGCGAGGCCCTGGTGCCGCCCATGATGGACTTCACCGCCGACTTCACGGTGGCGATGCTGCGCCTGACGGGCATCCCGGTCTACCAGGAGGGCACCTTCTTCAGCATCCCCACGGGCGACTGGTCCGTGGTGGAGGGCTGCAGCGGCGTGCGCTACCTGATCGCCTCGGTCACGCTCGGCACGCTCTACGCCTACCTCACCTACCGCGCCTTCTGGCGGCGCGCGCTGATGGTGGCGCTGTCGGCGTTGGTGCCCATCGTGGCGAACGGGCTGCGCGCCTACATGATCGTGATGATCGCGCACCTCAGCGACATGCGGCTCGCCCTCGGCATCGACCACTTCATCTACGGCTGGGTCTTCTTCGGCATCGTCATGTTCCTGCTCTTCTGGCTGGGCACGCTGTGGCAGGAGCGCGACGCCCCGCCTGCCCCTGCGGCCGTGCCGCCGCGGGCGCGCCGCGTGGCGCCCGCGGCGCGCCTGCTCGCCGCGGCAGCCGCCGGCCTCGTGGTGCTCGCCGCGGGCCCGGCGACGGCCGCCTGGCTCGACCGCAGCGTGCGCGCGGCGGTGACGCCGGCGCTCGCGCTGCCGGCGCGCCTCGGCGCCTGGCACGCCACGGCCGAGTTCACGGCCTTCGCGCCGCGCTACGTGGGCCCGCTCGTCACGGTGCGGCGCGCCTACACCGCCGGCGGCGCCCCGGTGCTCTTGCACCTCGCCTGGTACAGCGGCCAGCGCCAGGGCGCCGAGCTCGCCAGCAGCGCCAACGTCCTCGTGCGCCAGAAGCACCCGGTCTGGCGCCGGCCCTGGGAGCGCGACGCCGAGGGCGCGGGGCTGACGGTGCGCGAGGCCCTGCTGCGCTCGACCGCCGGCGAGCGGCTGCTCGCCTGGCGGCTCATGTGGGTGGACGGGCGCTACGTCGCCCACCCGCTCGAGGCCAAGCTGCTCGAGACCTGGGCCGCGCTGCGCGGGCGCCGGCGCGACGGCGCGGGCATCGTGCTGCTCACGCCCGCGGGCGACGACCTCGGCGAGGCGCGCGCCCGCCTCGCCGCCTTCCTCGGCGAGCTGCGCGGCCCGCTCGGGACGCTGCTCGCGCGCGCGGCAGGGGAGGAGGGGCCGTGAGCGACCGCCGCCCCCTCGTCGCCCACGTCATCTACCGCCTGCAGACGGGAGGGCTCGAGAACGGCCTGGTCAACCTGATCAACCGCCTCCCGCGCGAGCGCTTCCGCCACGCCGTCGTCTGCCTGACGGAGGCCACGGCCTTCGCGGGGCGCATCGAGCGCGACGACGTGCGTGTGCACGAGCTGCACAAGCGCGCGGGCAACGACCCTGCGCTCGCCTGGCGCCTGTGGCGGCTGTTCCGCGAGATGCGCCCGGCCATCGTCCACAGCCGCAACCTCGCCGCCCTTGAGGCGCAGCTTCCCGCGGCGCTCGCCGGCGTGCCCTGCCGCATCCACGGCGAGCACGGCTGGGACGTGCACGACCCGGACGGGCGCAGCCGCCGCTACCGCCTGGTGCGGCGCCTGTACCGCCCCTTCGTGCACCGCTACGTCACGGTCTCGGCCCACCTGCGCGGCTACCTCGTCGGCCACGTCGGCGTGGCGCGCGAGCGGGTCGAGACCATCTGCAACGGCGTCGACACCGCGCGCTTCCGTCCCGGACGCCGCCGCGACCTGCTGCCCGCAGGCTTCGCCGGCGAGGACGACGTGGTCTGCGGCTGGGTCGGGCGCATGGAGGCCATCAAGGATCCCGTGGCGCTCGCGCGCGCCTTCGCGGCCGCGCGCCGCGGCGGCGGGGCGGGCGCACGCCTGCGGCTCGTCATGGTCGGCGACGGCGGCGAGCGCGCGGCGGTCGAGCGCGCCCTCGCCGCGGGCGGGGCGCGCGGGGCCGCATGGCTTGCGGGGGCGCGCGACGACGTCGCCGAGCTCATGCGCGCCTTCGACGTCTTCGTGCTGCCCTCGCGCGCCGAGGGCATCTCCAACACCATCCTCGAGGCGATGGCCACGGGGCTCCCGGTGATCGCCACGCGCGTCGGCGGCAACCCCGAGCTGGTCGAGGAGGGCATCACGGGCACGCTCGTGCCGCCGCGCGATGCGCAGGCGCTCGCCGCCGCCCTCGCGCGCTACGCCGGCGACCCGGTGCTGCGCGAGGAGCAGGGGCGCGCGGCGCGCGAGCGCGCCGAGCTGCGCTTCTCCATCGCTCACATGGTGCGCCGCTACGAGTCGCTCTACGGGCGCATGCTGGTCGAGCGCCTCGGCGGCGCGCCCGCGGGCCAGCCGGGCGGGGTGGCCTGAGCCGTGTGCGGGATCGCGGGCCTGTTCGACACCCGGGCGCGGCGCGAGGCGCCGGAGGCGCTGCTCGCGCGCATGACGGACGTGCAGGCCCACCGCGGCCCCGACGGACGCGGCCTGCACCGCGAGCCCGGCGTGGGGCTCGGCCACCGGCGCCTCTCCATCATCGATCTCGCCGGCGGTGCCCAGCCCATGTGCAACGAGGACGGCACCGTCTGGGTCACCTACAACGGCGAGATCTACAACTTCCGCGAGCTCGCCGCCGAGCTCGCGCGCCTCGGGCACCGCTTCCGCACCCGCTGCGACACCGAGGTCATCGTCCACGCCTGGGAGCAGTGGGGCGAGCGCTGCGTCGAGCGCTTCCGCGGCATGTTCGCCTTCGCCGTATGGGACCGCAGCGCCGGCACGCTCTTCCTCGCCCGCGACCGCCTCGGCATCAAGCCGCTGCACTACGCGCTGCTGCCCGACGGCTGGCTCGCCTTCGGCTCCGAGCTCAAGGCGCTCGCCGTGCTGCCGGCCCTGCCGCGCGGCCTCGACGAGAGCGCGGTCGAGGACTACCTCGCCCTCGGCTACGTGCCGGACCCCAAGACCATCTACGCCGCCGCGCGCAAGCTGCCGCCCGCCCACACGCTCACGGTGCGGCGCGGCCGCCCGCTCCCCGCCCCGCGGCGCTACTGGCGCCCCGCCTTCGAGGCCGGCGCGCGCATCGCGTCCGCCGCCGCGGCCGAGGCGCTGGCCGAACGCCTGCGCGAGGCGGTGCGCATCCGCCTGGTGGCCGAGGTGCCGCTCGGCGCCTTCCTCTCGGGCGGCGTGGACTCGAGCAGCGTGGTGGCGATGATGGCTGCCGAGTCCGAGGGCCCCGTGCGCACCTGCGCGATCGCCTTCGAGGAGGCCGGCTTCGACGAGTCCGAGCACGCCGCGCGCGTCGCCCGCCACTGCGGCACCGAGCACCACGTCGAGCGCGTGCGCCCCGACGACCTCTGCCTCGTCGACGAGCTCGCCGGCCTCTACGACGAGCCCTTCGCCGACAGCTCGGCGCTGCCGACCTGGAAGGTCTGCGGGCTCGCGCGCCGCCACGTCACGGTCGCCCTCTCGGGCGACGGCGGCGACGAGTGCTACGCCGGCTACCGGCGCTACCGCTGGCACATGCGCGAGGAGCGCGTCCGCCGCCTGCTGCCGCTCGCGCTGCGGCGCGCGCTGTTCGGCCCGCTCGGGCGCGCCTACCCCAAGCTCGACCGCGCGCCCCGGCCCCTGCGCGCCAAGAGCACGCTGCAGGCCCTCGCGCGCGACAGCCTCGAGGCCTACTTCGAGAACTTCGCCCTGCTGCCGGCGCCGCTGCGCCGCCGCCTCGCCAGCGCGCGCCTGCGCCGCCGCCTCGCCGGCTACCGCGCCCTCGAGGTCATGCGCGCCCACGCCGCCGAGGCCCCGGAGCACCCGCTCTCGCGCGTGCAGTACGTGGACCTCATGACGTATCTGCCGGGCGACATCCTGACCAAGGTCGACCGCGCCAGCATGGCGCACGCCCTCGAGGTGCGCGTGCCGGTGCTCGACCACCGCCTGGTCGAGTGGGCCTGCGCGCTGCCGCCCGAGCTCAAGCTGCGCGGCATGGAGGGCAAGTGGATCCTCAAGAAGGCCATGGAGCCCTGGCTCCCGCACGAGATCCTGTACCGGCCGAAGATGGGCTTCGCCGTGCCGCTCGCGCGCTGGTTCCGCGGCCCGCTGCGCGATCGCGTGCGCGCCGCCCTGCTCGGGCCCGTGCTGGGCGATGCCGGCCTCGTCGACCGCGCCACGGTGGCAACGCTGGTCGACGACCACCTCGCCGGCCGCCGCGACCACAGCGCCGCCATCTGGGCGCTGCTCATGCTCGAGGCCTTCCTGCGGCGCGAGGCCGGCGAGCCCGCGCGCGAGGCCCCGGCGGCCCTCGCGGGAGGCGCCGCATGAGCGCCGCGCCCGCGCCCGACGCCGCCACGGGCCGCGGCGTGCTGCTGCTGGTCGGCATGCCGCGCTCGGGCACCACCTGGACGGGAAAGCTCCTGGACGCGCACCCCGACACGCGCTACCTGCACGAGCCCGACAGCACCCGCCGCATCCCCGTGGACCTGGCGGCCGAGACGGCCGGCCCGGCCGAGGTGGCGGCGGTGCGGGAGTGGCTGCGTGCCGCGCTCGCCGACCGCAGCGCGCGCGTCAACGGCAAGCTGCCGCTGTTCCGCAAGCGCTGGCACGGACCGCTGGAGGCGCTCCGCCACCGCGCGAGCGTCTACGGCGCCAAGCTCGCCGCGCGCCGCGGCGTCGCCCGCCCCGTGCTCGTAGGCCGTCGGGCCGAGGGCGCGCCCACGGTGTGGAAGTCGATCGAGTCGCTCGCCCGCCTCGGCGCCCTGCTGGATGCCCTGCCGGAGCTGCGCGCGGCCGTGCTCGTGCGCCATCCCTGCGGCTACGTCGCCTCCGTGCTGCGCGGCGAGCGCATGGGGCGCTTCTCGGACACGGTGCGCGCCGCCGACGACTGGGGCGTGCTCGAGCGGCTGCTCGCGACGCAGGCCGCGCGCGCCATCGGCGTCACGCGGCGCGACCTCGCCGCCGAGCCCGCCGAGGGGCGCCTCGCCTGGCGCTGGGTGCTGGCGCACGCGGCGGCGCTCGCAGCCGCCGCGCGCGCCGGCGGCGGCCGCGTGCGGCTGGTGCGCTACGAGGACTGCTGCCGCGACCCCGCGGGCGCAGCCGAGGCGATGCTCGGCCTGCTCGGGCTCGGGCCCCATCCGCAGGTGCGGCGCTTCGCCGAGGAGAGCACCCGCGGCGACGGCGGCGGCTACTACGGCGTGCGCCGCGACCCCGCGCGGGCGGCGGCGCGCTGGCGCGAGGAGCTGCCCGAGGCCGTGCAGCGGCGCGTGCTCGCCATCGTCCGCGAGGCCGCGCCGCCGCCCCTCCACGCCGAGGCCGCCTGAGATGCGCATCCTGCACGTGCTGGACCACTCGGTGCCGCTGCAGAGCGGCTACAGCTTCCGCACGCGGGCCATCCTCGAGCGCCAGCGCGCGCGCGGCTGGCAGACCTTCCATCTCACCGGGCCCAAGCACTACGGGGCGACGGCGGCGGTCGAGGAGGTCGACGGCCTGCGCTTCCACCGCACGCCGCCGGTGGGCGGCCTCGCGGGGCGTCTGCCGGTGGCTGGCCAGCTCGCCGCCATGGCCGCGCTGGCGCGGCGGCTGGAGGAGGTGGCGCGCGAGGTGCGCCCGGACCTGATCCACGCGCACTCGCCCGCCCTCGACGGCGTCGCGGCGCTGCGGGTGGCGCGGCGCCTGGGGCTCCCCGTGGTCTACGAGGTGCGCGCCTTCTGGGAGGACGCGGCCGTGGACCACGGCACGGCCACTCCCTGGGGCCCGCGCTACCGCGCCACGCGCGCGCTCGAGACCTGGGTGCTGCGCCGGGCCGACGCGGTGGTCGCCATCTGCGAGGGCCTGCGGCGCGACATCCTCGCCCGCGGCATCGCGCCGGAGCGCGTCGCGGTGGTGCCGAACGCCGTCGTCCCGGAGCGCTTCGCCGGCGCCGCGCGCGAGGAGGCGCTCGCCGCCGAGGCGGGCCTCGGGCCGGGGCCGGTCGTTGGCTTCATCGGCTCCTTCTACGCCTACGAAGGCCTGCCGCTGCTGGTCGAGGCCTTCGCGCGGGTGGCGCCGCGGCACCCCGGCGCGCGCCTCCTGCTCCTCGGCGGCGGCCCGGACGAGGACGCCGTGCGCGGCGCGGTCTCGCGCGCGGGGCTGGGCGCGCGGGCCGTGCTCCCGGGGCGCGTCCCGCACGACGAGGTGATGCGCTGGTACGGGCTGGTGGACGTCTTCGCCTATCCGCGCCGCTCCATGCGCCTGACCGAGCTCGTGACGCCGCTCAAGCCGCTCGAGGCCATGGCCGCGGGCCGCGCCGTGGTCGCCTCGGACGTGGGCGGCCACCGCGAGCTGGTGCGCGACGGCGAGACCGGCATCCTGTTCCGGGCCGGCGACGTGGCGGCGCTCGCCGGGGCGCTGGACCGCGTGCTGGGCGACGCCGCCCTGCGCGCGCGGCTCGGCGAGGCCGGGCGCGCCTTCGTGCGCCGCGAGCGCACCTGGGAGGCGAGCGTGGCGCGCTACGCGCCGGTCTACGAGGCCGTGCTCGGCCGGGGAGGGCAGCGTGCCGCCGCGTGAGCGCGGGCCGGCCGTGGTCGTGCTCTCGAGCCTCTTCCCGAGCGCGGTGCGCCCGCGCGCGGGGCTGTTCGTGCGCGAGCGCATGTTCCGCGTGGCGCGGCGGCTGCCGCTGACCGTGGTCTCGCCGGTGCCGTGGTTCCCGGGCCAGGGGCTGCTCCGCCTGCTGCGGCCGGGCTACCGCCCGATGCCGCCGCGGCGCGAGGTGCAGGAGGGCATCGAGGTGCACCACCCGCGCTTCCTCGCCCTGCCCGCGGTGGGGCGCTGGCTCGACGGCTGGTCCATGGCGCTTGCCTGCCTGCCGCTCCTCGCGCGCCTGCGGCGGGAGGGCAGGCTCGACGTCCTCGACGCCCACTTCGGCTATCCCGACGGCTTCGCCGCCGCCTGGCTCGGGCGCAGGCTCGGCGTGCCGGCCGTCGTCACGCTGCGGGGCACCGAGGTGCCGCTCTCGCGCACGCGCCTGCGCGGGCGGCTGCTCGCGGCGGGGCTGCGGCGCGCGGCGCGCGTGCTCGCGGTGAGCGGCTCGCTCGCGCGCCTCGCGCGCGCCCTCGGCGTGCCGGCCTCGCGCATCGAGGTCGTCCCCAACGGCGTGGACGGCGAGCGCTTCCGCCCCGCCGACCGCCGCGCCGCGCGCCGCCGCTTCGGGCTGCCGGAGGAGGCCAGGGTGCTGGTCACCGTCGGCGGGCTGTGCGAGCGCAAGGGCTTCCACCGCGTGATCGAGCGCCTGCCGGGCATCGCGCGGCGCTTCCCGGACGTGCACTACCTCGTCGTCGGCGGGCCCTCGCCCGAGGGCGACTGGTCGGGGCGGCTGCGCGCGCTCGCCGACCGGCTCGGGGTCGCCGGCCGGGTGCGCTTCGCGGGCGAGCTCGCGCCGGAGGACCTGCGCTGGGCGCTGTCGGCGGCGGACGTCTTCGTCCTCGCGAGCCGCAACGAGGGCTGGGCCAACGTGCTGCTCGAGGCCATGGCCTGCGGGCTGCCGGTGGTCGCCACCGACGTCGGCGGCAACCGCGAGGTGGTCTGCCGCCCGGAGCTCGGGATCATCGTCCCCTTCGGCGACGGCGGGGCGCTGGAGGCGGCGCTGGTCGAGGCGCTCGGGCGGGCGTGGGACCGCGACGCGATCCGCGCCCACGCCCTCGCCAACGGCTGGGAGGGGCGCGTGGCGCGGCTCGAGGCGATCTTCCGCGAGCTGGCGGGGACGGGCGCGGCGCGTGGCGAGGCCGCCGGCGCGCCCCGGCGCAGGGCGGAGGCGGCATGAGCGCGGGGCTCGTGCGGCGCATCGGCCGGCGCGTGCGGCGGGGCTCGCGGCTCGCCCTCAAGCGCGCGGTGCAGCGCGCGCGGCCGCGCCGCGGCGGCGAGCCGCCGCTCACGCTGCTCGTCGCCGGCGTGCAGCGCTCCGGCACGAACATGGTCATGGACGTGCTCGAGCGCAGCCTCGAGACCGACGTCTACCACGAGCGCGACCCGCGCGCGTTCGACAAACACGAGATGCGCCCCCTGGAGGTGATCCGGGGGCTGCGCGCGCGCACGCGGGCGCGCGTGTTCGTCGTCAAGGCCCTGTGCGAGCTCGACCACCTCACCTTCCTCATGGACCGGCTCGCGCCCGCGCGCGCCGTGTGGGTGGTGCGCGACTGGCGCGACTCGGTGCGCTCGCAGCTCCGCTCCTTCCCGCGCCATCCGGGCTGGATCCGCCGCACGCTGGCCGACCCCGCCGCCGGCGGCTGGATCGGGCGCGGGCTCATGGGCGGGGGGCTGCTCGAGCGCGCCCGGCGGCTCGCCCGCGAGGACATGGACGACGTCAGCGCCGCGGCGCTCTTCTGGTGGTTCCGCAACCAGCTCTTCTTCGAGCAGGGCCTCGAGCGCGACGGCCGCGTGCTCGTGGTGCGCTACGAGGACCTCGTGCAGCGCCCCCTGAGCGGCTTCGGCGCGCTCTTCGCGCACGCGGGCCTCGCCTTCGACCCCATGTGGGCCGGCGACGTCAGCCCGCGCTCGGTGGGCGCCGGCGCCGGCCTGGAGGCCGACGCGCCCGTCGCCGCCGCCTGCGAGGCGCTCCTCGCGCGCTTCGCGCGCCTCGCCGAGGCGCGGCTGGAGGCCGCCGCATGAGCCTCTACACGCGCATCGTGAGCGGCGTGCTCTTCCCGCTCCACGAGCGGCTCAAGGGGCACGACACGGTGCGCGCGCGGCGCGCGCTCGAGCGCAGCCAGTGGCTGCCGCCGGCGGAGCTCGAGGCCCTGCGGCTCGCGCGCCTGCGCCGCCTGCTCGCGCGCGCCGGCGCGCGCGTGCCCTACTACCGGGACCTGT
Organism: Gammaproteobacteria bacterium; assembly: GCA_015494165.1. Classification (GTDB taxonomy): domain Bacteria; phylum Pseudomonadota; class Gammaproteobacteria; order S144-34; family S144-34; genus S144-34. The sequence goes on from WGBS01000037.1 coordinate 12,847, forward strand.
TCCGGCGCCTGAGCTTCGACCCGGAGCGCGTGCGCGCGCTGTCCGACCTCGAGCGCCTGCCCTTCCTCACCAAGGCGGAGATCCGCGCCCACGCCGAGGCGCTCAAGGCCGAGGACGCGCGCGGGCTCGCGCCCTTCAACACCGGCGGCTCGACGGGCGAGCCGCTCGTCTTCTGGATCGGGCGCGAGCGCGTCGGCCGCGACGTCGCCGCCAAGTGGCGCGCCACGCGCTGGTGGGGCGTGGACATCGGCGACCGCGAGATCGTGGTCTGGGGCTCGCCCATCGAGCTCGGCGCCCAGGACCGCCTGCGCGAGCTGCGCGACCGCCTGCTGCGCACGCGCCTGCTGCCGGCCTTCGAGATGTCCGACGCGCGCGTGCGGGAGTACCTGGAGACGATCCGGCGCTTCCGTCCGCGCATGCTCTTCGGCTACCCCTCGGCCATCGCGCACCTCGCGCGGCGCGCCGAGGCGTGGGGGCTGCGCATGGACGGGCTCGGCATCGCCGTCGCCTTCGTCACGGCCGAGCGCCTCTACGAGGACGACCGCGAGCGCATCGCCCGCGTCTTCGGCTGCCGCGTGGCCAACGGCTACGGCGGGCGCGACGCGGGCTTCGTCGCGCACGAGTGCCCCGAGGGGCGCATGCATATCACCGCCGAGGACGTCGTCGTCGAGATCGTCGACGCGCGGGGACGCGCGCTGCCGCCGGGCGAGGCGGGCGAGATCGTCGTCACGCACCTCGCCACGGGCGACTTCCCCTTCATCCGCTACCGCACGGGCGACATCGGCGTGCTCGACCCCGAGCCCTGCCCCTGCGGCCGCTCGCTGCCGGTGCTCGCCGAGGTGCGCGGGCGGACCACGGACCTCGTCGTCGCCCGCGACGGCACGGTCATGCACGCGCTCGCGCTCATCTACGTGGTGCGCGAGGAGCCGGGCATCGAGCGCTTCCGCATCGTGCAGGAGAGCCTCGAGCGCACGGTAGTCGAGCTCGTGCCGGGCCACGGCTACGACCCCGCCTGCGCCGGGCGAATCCGCGACGGCATCGCCGCGCGCCTCGGCCCGGGCGTCACCGTGGAGGTGCGCACCGTCGAGCGCATCGCGCCGGCCCGCTCCGGCAAGCACCGCTACGTCGAGAGCCGCGTCGCGCCGCGGCTGGGAGCGGCGGCATGACCGCGAAATCCGGTTTGCAGTCTGCGGTCCGCAGTTTGCGGGGGAGCTCTTCCGGGCCCGAGACAGGACAACGGAAGTGGGAAGCAAATGAGGAATGTGGGAGCAAATGAGGAATGTGGGAGCGCCTTCCAGGCGCGATTCCTCAGCCTCTCTCCGGCCGAGGTCGCGGCAGGATGCCGCTCCCACAGAAAGGGGGGCAACAAGCAGCGAATGTGGGAGCGGCTTTCAGCCGCGACTGTGCGGGCCCGGGTCGGGGCTGGAAGCCCCTACCACAACCGGGAGGTCGTTCCCGTCTCCCGTCTCCCGTCTCCCGTCACCCGTCTCCCGTGCACTCCCACAGGGCCAGGTTGCAGGTTACGGTTTACGGTGGCCTGTGCACCGTGCCCCGTCACCCGTCACCTGTCTCCCGTTCACTGCCACTGTGGGAGATGGGATAAAGCGGCCCCGGAGCTGAGGGGGCTGGGGCTGGACGGTGTATGTGGAAAGGGGTCAACCTCCTGGGAC
>WGBS01000038.1 GCA_015494165.1 Gammaproteobacteria bacterium
AGCCGTGCCTCGGCCGCCTGCGCCGCGCGGCGCAGGCGGCCGAGGCACGGCTGCTCGCCGAGGCCGCGGCGCGGCTCGAGGCGCGGCTTGCCGCGGCGCGGTCCCCCACGCGGGCCGGGACACCGGCCGGGACGTCAGGCGCGCCGGCCGTGGCGGAAGCCGCCGGCCCGGCACCGGAGGGGCCCCGCGCAGATGCGGCCGGCGGGACGGCGGAAGATGCCGCGGCAGCGGCCTACGGAGACGAGGTGCCGACGCCCTCCGCCTCCGCGGGGCCGGAGACCGGGGGCGCGGATGCCGCGGGCGCGGCGGGGGCGGAGCCGGACGGCACCGGGGCGGCCCCCCCTGCTGCGGGCGCCGCGAGCTGAGGTGCCCCGCCGCCGCCGGAGCGCGCGAGCGGCAGCACCACGCGCGAGCTCCCGTCGGCGGCCTGCTCGCGGTACTCGAAGGCCGCGGCGGCGAGCGGCCAGCCCGTCTCGCGGTCGACCACCACCACGGTCCACCGGCCCACCGAGCCCGGGTCCAGGCGCTTGCGCGAGTAGACGCGCCAGCGCGGCCCGCCCACCGCGAAGGGCACCTCCGCCACCGTGCGGCCCTCGTGGCGCCAGCGGTGCACCACCGTGCGCCCCTGGAGCCCGCGCAGGTCCGTGAAGAACAGCACCTGGCGGTCGCGGGTGTCGAGGACGAGGACCTCGTCCACGGGCTCGCGGCGCTCGACCCGGGTGGTGAAGAGCGCGCGCGCGACGCGGGCCGCCTCCGGCAGCCCCGGCGGGCGCGCCGCCGCCTCCTTCGGTGCCTCGGCCGCCGCCGCGGGCAGCGCCGCGGCGAGCCACAGGCCGGCCGCCGCCGCGGCCGCCGCACGGGCGATGGGGTTCCTTCTCATGCTTCGCGCCTCCTGCCTCGGGTGTCGGGGGACTGGAGGCTAGCGCGTGCCCCCGCCCGCCGCCGTGCGCGGCTTCACGCCGTGCGCGCCTCAGTGGCCGAGGCTGCGGCCGCCGTCGACGGCGAGCACCTGGCCCGTGACGTAGTCGGCCTCGCGCACCAGGAACAGCACCGCGCGCGCGACGTCGAGCGGGTCGCCGCGCCGCTTGAGGGCCGTGCGCTCGATGATGCGGCGCTTGGTCTCGGCGTCCATGCCCTCCGGCCACAGGATGGCGCCCGGGGCGACGCCGTTGACCCGCACCTCCGGGCCGAGCTCGCGCGCCAGCGCGCGCGTGAGCATGGCGAGCCCCGCCTTGGCGATGCTGTAGACGGGATAGCCGGGCAGCGGCCGCTCGGCGTGGATGTCCACGAGGTTGACCACGCAGCCGCCGGTCTCGCGCAGGTGCGGGGCGGCCGCCTGCGTGAGGAAGAAGGGCGCCTTGAGGTTGGTGGCGAGCAGCTCCTCCCACTGCGCCTCGGTCACGGTGCCGAAGGGGGTGGGGTAGAAGGTGGAGGCGTTGTTGACCAGGACGTCGAGCCGGCCCCAGGCGGCGGCCGCCTCCTCCACCAGCGGGGCGAGGGCCTCGAAGCGGGTGAGGTCGGCGGCGGCGAGCCGCACCGAGCCCGCGCGGCGGGCCTCGAGCGACTCGCGCAGGCGCTCGGCCGCCTCGCGCGAGCTGCGGTAGTGCAGCACCACGTTCATGCCGGCCGCATGCAGGGTGCGCGCGATGGCGGCGCCGATGCGGTGGGCGGCGCCCGTCACCAGCGCGACGCGGCCTGTGAGGTCGCGCGCTGCGCTATCATGGGCCGTCGTCTCCGTCATCTCCCGCCTCCCCGGTGCCGCGGCCGCGCCATGCTACCGGCCCGCGGGCGCCGGGGCCAAGCTTGAGGGCCATGGCCGTCGCACCCGCCGTCCCGCCCCGGGGGCTGCCCGAGCCGCCGCCCGAGGCGCGCGCCCACGCCGCGCGCCTCACCGCGCGCATCGCCGCCGAGATCGAGGCCGCCGGCGGCGCTATCCCCTTCGAGCGCTACATGGAGCTCGCGCTCTACGCGCCGGGGCTCGGCTACTACGTCGCCGGCGCGCGCAAGCTGGGGCCGGCGGGCGACTTCGTGACGGCACCGGAACTCGGCGGGCTGTTCGCGCAGTGCCTGGCCGCGCAGTGCGCGGAGATCCTCGAGCGCTCGGGCGGCGAGACCGTCGTCGAGCTCGGCGCGGGCAGCGGCGCGCTCGCCGCAGGCCTGCTCGCCGCGCTGGAGGCCGCGGGGGCCGCGCCGAGGCGTTACGCCATCGTCGAGGTGAGCCCGGAGCTGCGCGAGCGCCAGCGCGCGACGCTCGCCGCGCGCGCCGGCGCGCTGGCCGGCCGCGTGGAGTGGTGGGAGCGCCTGCCGGCGCCGGGCTCGGTGCGCGGCGTGATCGTCGCCAACGAGGTGCTCGACGCCCTGCCGGTGCACCGCTTCCGCATCCGCGGCGGGCGCGTGTGCATGCTGGGCGTGGCGCGCGCGGGCGAAGGCTTCGGCTGGGTGGAGCTCGACCCGGAGCCCGCGCTCGAGCGTGCGGTGCGCGCCGTGGAGGAAGACCTGGGGCGCGCCCTGCCCGAGGGCTACACCTCGGAGCTGTGCCTGCGGCTCGCGCCCTGGGTGGCGACGGTGACGGGGCTGCTCGGGCGGGGGGCGGCGCTCTTCATTGACTACGGTCACCCGCGGGCGGAGTATTACCACGAGACCCGTCGGGATGGGACCCTCATGTGCCACTACCGCCACCGCGCGCACGGCGAGCCGCTCGTGCTCGCCGGCCTGCAGGACATCACGGCGCACGTGGACTTCACCGCCGTCGCGGAGGCGGGCACGGCCGCCGGCGCCGAGCTTCTCGGCTACACCACCCAGGCCTGGTTCCTGATGGGCTGCGGGCTGGAGCGCCACGCGCAGGCGCTCGCCACCGCGCCCGAGCGCGAGCGCTGGCGCTTGGCGCAGGAGGTGCGCACGCTCGCCCTGCCCACCGAGATGGGCGAGCGCTTCAAGGCCATCGCCCTCGGCCGCGGCATCGAGGGCCCGCTCGCGGGCTTCGCCCTGCGCGACGAGCGCCACCGCCTCTAGCCCGGCCATGCGCGGCGGCCCGCCCCTCAACGTCCTCATCGTCGACGACGACGCCACCAGCCGCCGGCTGCTCGCGCGCATGCTCGCCAACGAGGGCTACACCGTCACCGAGGCGGCGAGCGGCAGCGACGCCCTGCGCGTGGCCCTGCGCGGCTCGGTGGACGCCTTCCTGCTCGACGTGCGCATGCCGGGCATGGACGGGCTGGAGCTCTGCCGCCGCCTGCGCGCGACGGCGCGCTACCGCGTGGCGCCCATCCTGTTCGTGACGGCCATCGACGACGAGCAGTCGCTGCGCGAGGCCTTCGCCGCCGGCGCCGACGACTTCCTCGCCAAGCCCTTCAGCGCCGTGGTGCTGCGCGCGCGCCTCGGCGCGCACCTGCAGAAGCTCGAGTACTACCGCCAGCTCGAGCGCCTGCGCCGCAACCTGGCGCGCTACGTCTCGCCGCGCACGCAGCACCTGGTGGAGGCCTACACGGTCACGGGCATCCTGCCGCCGCCCATCGCCCGCGAGGTGTGCGTGCTGTTCTCGGACATCCGCGGCTTCACGGCGCTGTCGGACGAGATCCCGGCGCCGCGCCTGTTCGAGATCTTGAGCCGTCACCTCGGCGTGCAGGTGGATCTCGTCTACAGCCACGGCGGCTACATCGACAAGTTCGGGGGCGACGGCGTCATGGCCGTCTTCGAGGGGCCGCAGAAGGCCGAGAACGCCTGCCGCTGCGCCCTCGATATCATGGACGCGGCCGCGGCCGACCCCGCCAACGAGGAGCGCCGCCTGCTGCAGGTCGGGATCGGCATCCACGCCGGCGAGGCCCTCATCGGCAACATCGGCTCCGACGAGCACCTCGACTACTCCGTGATCGGGCAGACCGTAAACATCGCCTCGCGCCTGTGCGACCTGGCCGAGCCGGGGGCGATCGTCGTCTCCGAGGCGGTCTCGCGCGCGAGCCGCGACGACGGCCTGCGCTTCGGGCCGGCGCGCACCGCCTGGGTGCACGGGCTGCGCGAGCCGCTCACCATCCGCGCCCTCGAGCCGCCCTACCGGCCCGCGGGCTTCCGCACCAGCGCTTGACAGCCCCGGCGCGCGCCGGCACGGTGCGCGCTCGGCGCCCGCGGGAGGCGCGTGGAGGCGGGGTGTGGACGGCACGCAGGTGGCGGCGCTGGCGGTGCTCCAGGGGCTGCTCGAGTTCCTGCCGGTCTCGAGCTCGGCGCACCTGGTGCTGCTGCCGCGGCTCGTGGGCTGGCCCGACCAGGGGCTTGCCTTCGACGTGGCCGTGCACGTCGGCACCCTCGCCGCGGTGGTGATGCACTTCCGCGCCGAGATCGCGCGGCTCGCGCGGGGCTGGGCGCGCACGCTGCGCGGCGGGCGCGACCCCGAGGGCCGGCTCGCCTGGGCCATCGTCCTCGCCACGGTGCCGGTCGGCCTCGCCGGCCTCGCCTTCGAGCACCTGGCGGCCACGGCGCTGCGTGAGGTGCGCGTGGTCGCGTGGGCGACCATCGGCTTCGCGCTCGCCCTGTGGGCCGCCGACCGCTGGGGGCGCGGCCGCCGCACGCTGGAGGCCCTCGGCTGGCGCGATGCGCTGCTGGTGGGGCTCGCTCAGGCGCTCGCCATCGTTCCCGGCGCCTCGCGCTCGGGCGTGACGATGGCGGCGGGCCTCGCGCTCGGCATGACGCGCGAGGCCGCGGCGCGCTTCTCCTTCCTGCTCTCGATGCCGGTCATCGCCCTCGCCGGCGGGCTGGAGTCCGTGCGCCTGGCGGGCGCGCCGGGCCCGGTGCCGTGGGGGGCGCTCGCCGCCGGGGCGCTCGCCGCGGGCCTCACCGCGTGGGCGGTGATCGCGCTTTTCCTGCGCTGGATCGAGCGCGTCGGGATGACGCCCTTCGTGCTCTACCGCCTCGCCCTCGGCGCGCTGCTGCTGGCCGTGCTCTGAGGCGCCCTCAGGGGCGCCCGCCGTCCTGCGCCTGCGCGTGGCGCGCCTGCACCTCGCGGATGGCGCGCAGGCGCGCGCGGCGCAGCGCCTCGCCCACGGCCGCGCCCTTCAGCCCCGCCTCCACGAAGGGCCGCGGCGAGACGGCCGCGGCCGCCGCGCGCGCCTCGCGCAGGAGCCGTCCCTGCACGTACTCGCGCCGCTCGTAGCCCGGGCGGCCGCGGCTGTCGGCCTCGCAGGCGAGCAGGAAGCGCTCGAATCGGTCCGGGCGGCGGAAGGCGTCGGCGCGCTCGAGCAGCTCGAGCACGGTCGCCGGGCGCAGCTCCAGGGCCCGGTGGGCGCGCCCGTGCTCGGCCGCCGTGAGCACGGCGAGGTCGCGGAACTCCGCCGGCGCGCGCAGGCGCTCGCTCACCGCGCGCGCGAGCTCGGCCCCGCGCGCCTCGTGCCCGTGGTGGCGCGGCCATTCCTCGCGCGGCGTCAGCCCCTTGCCGAGGTCGTGCAGCAGCGCGGCGTAGCGCACCACGGGCTCCGGCGAGAGCGCCGCCGCCTGGTCCAGAACCAGCAGGGTGTGCACGCCGGTGTCCACCTCCGGGTGGTGCTCCGGCGGCTGCGGGACGCCGAAGAGGCGGTCGAGCTCCGGCAGCACGCGCGCGAGCGCCCCGCAGTCGCGCAGCACCTCGAAGAAGCGTCGCGGCGCGGGCTCGCCCAAGGCGCGCACCAGCTCCTGCCACACCCGCTCGGGCACCAGGTGGTCGGCCTCGCCCGACTCGACCATGCGCCTCATGAGCGCGAGCGTCTCGCCGGCGACGCGGAAGCCGAGGGGGGCGAGACGCGCGGCGAAGCGCGCCACGCGCAGGATCCGCACCGGGTCCTCGACGAAGGCGGGCGAGACGTGGCGCAGCAGGCGCCGCTCGAGGTCCGCGCGGCCGCCGTAGGGGTCCACGAGGGTGCCGTCCGGGGCCTGGGCCATGGCGTTGATGGTGACGTCGCGCCGGCGCAGGTCCTCCTCGAGGCTCACGTCGGGGGCGGCGTGGAAGGCGAAGCCGTGGTAGCCGGGGCCGGTCTTGCGCTCGGTGCGCGCGAGGGCGTACTCCTCGCCCGTCTCCGGGTGCAGGAACACCGGGAAGTCCTTGCCCACGGGCCGGAAGCCGCGGCGCAGCATCTCCTCGGGCGTGGCGCCGACCACCACCCAGTCGCGCTCCTTGACGGGCAGCCCCAGCAGGCGGTCGCGCACCGCGCCGCCCACCAGATAGACCTCGAGCCCCTCCTCCGGCCTTGCCATGGCGGCGAGGCTACCGGAAAGCGCGGCCGGGGGACAGGTTGCGGGAGGGAGGTGACGGGAGACGGGTTGCGGGTGACAGGAGACGGGTGACGGGTTGCGGGTGACGGGTGACGGGAGACGGGCGACGGGAGACGGGAAAGATCAAAAGGCCGCGCCCGAAAGGGCGCACCGGCCCTCGCCTCCCGACCCCTTTCTCTCGTCTCCGCCGCCGCGGCTCGCGGCGCCGAATTCCGCAAACCGGACGGCGCGAGCCGCGACCCGTCCGGCACGCGAAAATATGGACGGGGTGGCGGCGATGGCGGGAAGACGGCCGAGTATCGTGGCGGCGGCGGCCGCGGCGCTGGCGCTCGGCGGCTGCGCCGGGCCCCTCTACTACGCGCGCCTCGCCGGCGGCCACCTCGCGCGGGTGGCCGAGGCGCGCCCGGTGGAGGCGGCGCGCGCCGACCCGCGCGTGCCGGAGCGCGTGCGCGCGCGGCTCGCGCTGGTGGCGGAGCTGCGCCGCTTCGCCGCGCGCGAGCTCGCGCTGCCGGCCGACGGCGGCGCCTACACGCGCTACCTCGACCTCGGCGGGCGCTGGCCGGCGTGGGCGGTGTTCGCCGCCCCGCGCCTTCGCATGGCGCAGCTCGCCTGGTGCCACCCGGTGGTGGGCTGCCTCGGCTACCGCGGCTTCCTCGACGAGGCGCGGGCGCGCGCCTTCGCGCGCCGGCTGCGCGCGCGCGGGCTCGACGTGCACGTGGCGCCGGCGGCGGCCTACTCGACCCTGGGCTGGGCGGGCGAGCCGCTCACGGACTCCATGCTCGCCTGGCCCGAGCCCGAGCTCGCCGCGCTCCTGTTCCACGAGCTCGCGCACCGGCGCGTCTACGCGCCGGGCGACACCGCCTTCAACGAGGCCTACGCCACGGCCGTGCAGCGCGCGGGCGTGCGCCGCTGGCTCGCGCGGCGCGGGCGGCGCGTGGCGCTCGCGCGCTGGGCGCGCGAGGAGGCGATGGCCCAGGCCATGGCGGCGCTGGTGGCGCGCTACCGGCGGCGGCTCGCGGCGGCCTACGCCGCCCCGGGCACGGCGCGCGCGCGGCTCGCGGCGAAGCGCGCGCTGCTGCGGGCGCTGCGCGCGGAGTACCTGCGCCTGCGCGCGCGCCTCGGCACCGATGCCTACGACGCGTGGGCGCTCTCGGGCCTGAACAACGCCAAGCTGCTCGCCTTCGCCACCTACCGCGAGCGCGTGCCCGCCTTCGAGTGCCTGCTGCGCGCGGCGGGCGGCGACCTGCGCCGCTTCCATGCGCACGTGGCGCGGCTCGCCGCGCTCGCCCCGCCCGCGCGCGCCGCCGCGCTCGACCGCGCCTGCCTCAGCGGGCCAGCCGGCGCAGGGGCAGCTCGCGGCGGTAGCGGTTGAGGCGCTCGCGCCAGGTGCGGCGGCCGAGGTAGAGGGGGGCGACGGCCTCGAGCGGCGTCGGCACGATGCCGAGCCGGGAAAGCCCGTTTTCGGCACCGCAGACGCTCGGCACCTGGAGCGAGCGGTAGTTGTCGCGCGTGAAGGGCTTGCCCGGGGCGTGCTCGAGCAGCGCCGCCTCCAGGCGCGAGACCCAGTCCGGGAGGCCCACGACGATGCGGCGCACGCCCGCCGTGCGCAGGGCGTACCCGACCAGCTCGCGCAGGGTGTACTCGCGCGGGCCGCACAGGGGGTAGCGGCGGCCGTAGGTGTGCGGATCCTCGAGGGCGCGCGCGAAGGCCTCGGCGACGTCGCCGACGTAGACCGGCGCGAAGCGCGCCTGCGGGCAGGCGAGCGGCAGCACGAGCGGGCTCAGGCGCGCCAGCGCCACGAAGCGGTTGAGGAAGCTGTCGCCGGGGCCGAAGATGACGGAGGGGCGGAAGCTCGTGACGTGCAGCCGCGCGTCGGCGGCCTCGTGCACGGCGTCCTCGCCCGCGCCCTTGCTGCGCAGGTAGGCGCTGGCGCCGGCGCGCGCGTCGGCGTTGAGGGCGCTCATGTGCAGCAGGCGCCGCACACCCGTCTCGCGGCAGGCGGCGGCGAGCTTGCGCGGCAGTTCCACATGCACCTGCTCGAAGGTGGCGCCGCGCGACTCGTTGAGGATGCCCACCAGGTTGACGGCCGCATCGCACCCGGCGAGGTGGCGCAGGAGCGCCGCGGGGTCGTGGACGTCGGCCTCGACCAGCTCGACCCCGGGCAGCACCGCCACGTCCTTGCGGGCCTCGGCGTCGCGCGTGAGCACGCGCAGCCGCCGGCCCGGCACCGCCAGGCGGTCGAGCAGGTGGCGGCCGACGAAGCCCGTGCCGCCGAGGACGCAGATGGTCCGGTATGTCATGCTGGTGCTCCTCCCCCGTCGCGTGCGGCGCCCGCGCCGCGCGCGCCAGTGTACGGCGGACGGGGGGCGGTGGACAGCGGGCCTGCGCGAGGAGGTGGACCATGGCCCTGAGGGCGGTCAATCCATATGACGGGACGCTGATCGAGGAGGTCCCGGAGGCGGACGCGGCCGAGGTGGAGGCGGCGCTGGCGGCGGCGGCGCGCGCCGCGCCGGCGTGGGCCGCCACGCCCGTGGCCGAGCGCTGCGCGGCGCTGCGCGCGGTGGCGGCGCGGCTGCGCGCGCGGCGCGAGGACTACGCCCGCCTCGTCACGCGCGAGATGGGGAAGCGCATCGCCGAGGCGCGCGCTGAGATCGACAAGTGCGCCTGGGGATGCGAGTGGTACGCGGACAACGCCGCGCGCTTCCTCGCCGACGAGCCGGTGGAGACGGACGCGGCGCGCAGCCTCGTCGCGTACCAGCCGCTCGGAACGCTGCTCGCGATCATGCCCTGGAACTTCCCCTTCTGGCAGGTGATCCGCGCTGCGGCGCCGGCGCTCGCCGCGGGCAACACCGTGCTCCTCAAGCACGCCTCCAACGTCCCGGGCTGCGCCCGCGCGCTGGAGGCGCTCATGCGCGAGGCGGGCCTGCCCGAGGGCGTCTTCCGTACGCTCCTGCTCTCATCGGAACGTGTGGCCGGGGTGATTGCCGACCCGCGCGTGCACGCCGTGACGCTCACGGGCAGCGAGGCCGCCGGGCGCACGGTCGCCGCGCTCGCCGGCGCCGCCCTCAAGAAGACCGTGCTCGAGCTCGGCGGCTCCGATCCCTTCGTCGTGCTCGAGGACGCCGACCTCGACCGCGCCGCCGAGGTCGCCGTCACCGCGCGCTTCCAGAACGCGGGCCAGTCCTGCATCGCCGCCAAGCGCTTCGTGCTGGTGGAGCCCGTCGCCGACGCCTTCCTCGAGCGCTTCCGCGCGCGCGTCGAGGCGCTGCGCATGGGCGATCCGCTGGACGAGGCGACGACGCTCGCGCCGCTCGCGCGCCACGACCTGCGCGACGCCCTGCACGCGCAGGTGGAGGACGCGCTCGCCCGGGGCGCCCGTGCGCTCACGGGCTGCGCGCCGGTCGAGGGCCCCGGGGCCTTCTATCCCCCCTCCATCCTCGACGGCGTACGGCCCGGGATGCGGGTGTGGACCGAGGAGGTCTTCGGGCCGGTGGCGCTCGTGGTGCGGGTGCGCGACGAGGCCGAGGCGCTCGAGGTGGCGAACGGCTCGCCCTACGGCCTCGGCGCGAGCGTGTGGACGCGCGACGCCGCGCGCGGCGAGCGCCTGGCGCGCGCGCTCGCCTGCGGCAACGCCTTCGTCAACGGCCTCGTCAAGAGCGACCCGCGCCTGCCCTTCGGCGGCGTCAAGGCCTCGGGCTACGGCCGCGAGCTCTCGTGGCACGGCCTGCGCGAGTTCGTCAACGTCAAGACGGTGTGGATCGGCGGCTGAGCGGGGCGGCACCGGCGTAGAGGTCGCGGTGGCGCTCGGCTAGGCGCCGGCGCTCCACCTTGCCCATGGCGTTGCGGGGCAGCGCCTCGACGACGAGGATCCGCTTCGGGACCTTGTAGGGGGCGAGCCGCTCGCGCAGCGCGGCCCGCAGCGCCGCCTCCTCGAGCCGCGCGGCGGGCTCCGGCACCACGGCCGCTGTCACCGCCTCGCCCCATTCGGGGTGCGGCACGCCGAACACCGCGGACTCGGCGACCCCGGGCAGGGCTTCCAAGTGGCGCTCGACCTCCTCGGGCTGGACCTTGTAGCCGCCGGTGACGATGAGCGCCCGCAGCCGCCCGACGATGGCGTAGTGCCCGCTCGCGGGATCGCGCCGCGCGAGGTCGCCGGTGCGGAACCAGCCGTCGGCGGCGAAGGCGGCGGCCGTGCGCTCCGGCGCGTTCCAGTAGCCGGCGAAGACCGAGGGGCCGCGCACCTGCAGCTCGCCCGTCTCGCCCTCGGCGGCCAGAAGCCCGCGCGCATCCACGATGCGCACCTCGACGCCCGGCAGCGGCACGCCCACCGTGCCCGGCACCCGCGGCCCCGCGAGCGGGTTCGACAGCGCCATGCCGACCTCCGTCATGCCGTAGCGCTCGAGGATGGCGTGGCCGGTGCGCTCGCGGAAGGCGTGGAAGAGGCGCTCCGGCAGGGGCGCCGAGCCGCTCACGAAGAGCCGCATGCCGGCGCAGGCCTCGCGCGCGAGCCGCTCGCAGGCGAGCAGGCGCGCATACTGCGTGGGCACACCCATGAACACCGTCGCGCCCGCGAAGGCGCGCACCACGGCCTCGGGCTCGAAGCGCGGGAGCAGCCGCAGGCGCGAGCCGCGCAGCGCCAGGTGGCAGGCGACGAACAGCCCGTGCACGTGGAACAGCGGCAGGGCGTGCACCAGCACGTCGTCCTCGCGCCAGCCCCAGGCGCGCTCCAGGGCGCGCGCGTTGGCGACCAGGTTGCCGTGGGTGATCACCGCCCCCTTGGGCGGCCCGGTGGTGCCCGAGGTGTAGAGGATGGCGGCGGGGTCGTCGGCGGCCCGCGGCTCGAGCGGAAGCCCCCGGGCCACCCGGGCGGCCCGTGCCGGCAGGCTGCCACCGCCGGCGGGATCGAGCGTGAGCAGGTGCCGCACCCCGGCCCCGCGCGCCAGCGGGGCGAGCTCGGCCTCGCGTCCCGGGTCGCAGACGAGCGCCTGCGGGCGCGCGTCCGTGAGGAAGTGCTCGAGCTCCGCCGGCCGGTAGGCCGGGTTGAGCGGCAGGTGCACCAGGCCGGCCCGCAGGAGCGCCAGGTGCAGGAGCACGGCCTCGCGCGACTTCTCGACCTGGACGGCGACCCGGGCGCCCGGCGCGAGGCCGAGGCCGCGCAGCGCCGCCGCCCAGCGGCCGGCCTCGCGGTCGAGCGCCCGGTAGGTGATCCGGGGCCCGCCCGGCACCTCGACGGCCACGGTGTCGAGCCGTGCGGCGAAGCCCGCGGCCAGGTGGCCGTAGAGGTTGCTCTGCGAGGCTGCGCCGGCCATGGTCCCCTTGCCGTCCTCCCCCCGCCCCGGATGCCGCCCGTCGGCTGAGGGGCGGTGCGGTGGCTCCCGCGGCTCCGAGGGAGCCTATAATTACGCATTCGTAATTACAAGGATTTGCTGAAGGGATTTCCGCATGAGCCAGGACGCCGGTGCCCTCCCCATCGAGCGGCGGGCGCTGTACGAGGCCGTCGCCGACGAGCTGCGGCGGCGCATCTATTCGGATCGCCTGCGCCCGGGCGCCGCCGTCGACGAGCGCGCGCTGTGCGCCGAGCTCGGCGTCAGCCGCACGCCGCTGCGCGAGGCGCTCAAGGTGCTCGCGCGCGAGGGCCTGGTGGAGCTGGTGCCGGGCCGCGGCGCGCGCGTGCGCCGCCTGGACCCCGAGGAGCTCGACGCGCTCTTCCCGGTGATGGCGGTGCTCGAGGGCCTCGCCGCGGGCGAGGCGGCGCGCCGGTGCCGCAGGGAGGAGCTCGAGCGCCTCGAGGCCCTGCACGCCGAGCTCGAGGCGCACGCGGCTGCCGGCGACGTGGACGCCTACTACGCGGCCAACCACCGCTTTCACCAGGCGCTGCAGGAGCTCGCCGGCAACCCGTGGCTGTTGCGGCTCATCGGCGAGCTGCGCGGCCTCCTGCGGCTCGCGCGCCACCACCAGCTCATGCTGCCGGGCCGCCTCTACGCCTCGCTCAACGAGCACCGCGCGCTGATGGGCGCGCTGCGCGCGCGCGACGCGCGCGAGGCCGAGCGGCGCATGCGCGACCACCTGCTCGCGCAGCGCGCGGCCCTTGCTTTCCTCCACGCGGACGAGCACCCTCACGGGGGAGCCGACCGCGGCGGAGGAGAGTCTTCGTGAACAAGAACGAGAATCGGAACCGGAACCGCAATCCCATGGCACGCGCGCCGCGCGCGGGGCTGCGCGCCCTGGTGGCCCTCGCGCTCGCGCTGGCGGCGGCGACGGCGCAGGGCGAGCGCGTGCTGCGCGCCTCGCACCAGTGGCCGGGGGGCAAGGGGGACATCCGCGACGAGATGGTCCAGATCATCGCCCGCGAGGTGAACGCCGCGGGCGTTGGGTTGCGCGTGCAGGTCTATCCCGGCAAGTCGCTCTACAAGCCCAAGGAGCAGTGGGGGGCGATGGTCAAGGGGCGCCTCGACATCAGCGCCTTCCCGCTGGCCTACGCCGGCGGCCGCCACCCCGAGTTCAACCTCACGCTCATGCCGGGGCTGGTGAAGAACCACGAGCACGCCGCGCGGCTGAACCGCAGCGAGTTCATGCGGCGCATCCGCCGCATCATCGAGGACGCGGGCGTGGTGGTGCTCGCCGACACCTGGCTCGCCGGCGGCTTCGTCTCCAAGAAGAAGTGCGTGCTGTGGCCGCGCGACGTGCACGGCCAGCGCTTCCGCGCCGCGGGCAAGGCCTTCAACCAGATGCTCGCCGCGGCCGGGGCGTCGATCAACTCGATGCCGAGCTCCGAGATCTACTCGGCGCTGCAGACGGGCGTGCTCGACGGCGCCAACACGAGCTCCTCGAGCCTCGTCTCCTACCGCATCTACGAGCAGGTGCGCTGCCTGACCGCGCCGGGCGAGTACACCCTGTGGTTCATGTATGAGCCCATCCTGATGTCGAAGAAGACCTTCGACAGCCTCACGCCGGCGCAGCGCCTGGTGGTGATGAAGGCGGCGGGCAAGGCCGAGCAGTACGCCTACGAGCACGCCAAGCAGGAGGACGAGCGCCTGGTGCGCGTCTACCGCGAGCACGGCGTGCAGGTGGTCTTCATGAACCGCGAGCAGTTCGAGGCCTGGCGCCGCATCGCGGAGAAGGCCTCGTACCGGCGCTTCGCCGAGGAGGTGAAGGGCGGCAGGGAGCTGCTCGACCTGGCGCTCTCCGTGAAGTGAGCGCGCGGGCGGGGCGCGGGTCGGGCGGCCGCGCCGGCGTGGGGCGATGCGTCTGACGGCGCGCGCGGTGGCGGCGCTGTCGCGGCTGGCGGGCATCGCCGCCGCGGTCATGGTCCTCGTCGCCGTGCTGGTGGTCTGCCAGATGGTGGTGCAGCGCTACTTCCTGCACCAGTCCTCCGTCTGGCAGACCGAGTTCGTGACCTACCTCCTCATCGCCGCCACCTTCCTCGGCACGCCCTACGTGCTGCTCGTCGGCGGCCACGTGCGCGTCGAGGCCCTGACCGAGCGGCTGCCGCCGCGCCTCGCCGCCTGGTCCCGGGGCGTGGCGCTCGGCGTGGTGGCGACGGTCTCGGGCGTCGTGGCGTGGGCGGGCGCGACCCTGTGGTGGGAGGCCTGGGCGAACGGCTGGCGCTCGGACACGGTGTGGGGCGTGCGGCTGTGGATCCCCTACGCCGCGCTGCCGGCGGGCTTCGGCCTCACCTTCCTGCAGGCGCTCGCGCTGCTGTGGGAGCACCTAGCGCGCGGTGCGCCGCCGGCGCGTGCGCCGGAGGCCGGCGAGTGAGCCCGGGCGTCGCGGGCGCGCTGATCGCGCTCAGCCTCGTGGCGCTGCTGCTCGCCGGCGTGCCCGTGGCCTTCGCGCTCGCCGCGGTGGCCATCGCCTTCCTGGTCGTGGCCGAGGGTGCCGGCGCCCTCGATGTGCTGGGCGAGACCGTGTTCGGCACCCTCGACGAGTTCGCGCTGCTCTCGATCCCCATGTTCATCCTCATGGGCGCGGCGGTGGCGGCCTCGCGCGCCGGCGCCGACCTGTACGAGGCGCTCGACCGCTGGCTGCAGCGCGTGCCCGGCGGGCTCCTGATCTCGAACCTCGGCGCCTGCGCGCTGTTCGCCGCGCTGACGGGCTCCTCGCCCGCGACCTGCGCCGCCATCGGCCGCATGGGCGTGCCGGAGATGACGCGACGCGGCTACCCGCCGGGGCTGGCGACGGGCGCCATCGCGGCCGGCGGCACGCTCGGCATCCTGATCCCGCCGAGCATCACCATGATCGTCTACGGCATCGCCACCGAGACCTCCATCGGGCGGCTCTTCCTCGCGGGCGTCGTGCCGGGCCTGGTGCTGACCGCGCTCTTCATGGCGTGGGGCTACGTATACGCGGCGCGCAGCGGGCTGCGCCTGAGGGGCGGGGGCCGCCGCTACGGCTGGCGCGAGCGGCTCGAGATGGTGCCGCGCGTGGGCCCCTTCCTCGCGGTGGTGGTGGGCGTGCTGTGGGCGCTCTACGGGGGGCTGGCCACGCCCTCGGAGGCGGCGGCGGTGGGCGCCCTCCTCAGCATCGTGCTGGTCATGGTCGTCTACCGTGTGTGGCGGCCGCGGGCGCTGTGGGGCATCCTCAAGTCCGCCACGCGCGAGTCGGTGATGATCATGCTCATCATCGCCGCCGCGGGTCTGTTCGGCCACACGCTCTCCACCCTCTACGTGACGCAGGCGGTGGCCGAGGGCATCGCCGCCCTCGACGTCGCGCCGTGGGCGCTGCTGCTCGCGGTCAACGCCTTCCTGCTCGTCGCGGGGCTGTTTCTGCCGCCGGTGGCGGTCATCCTGATGGCGGCGCCCACGCTGCTGCCCATCGTCGAGCGCGCCGGCTACGATCCGGTCTGGTTCGGCGTGATGCTGACCATCAACATGGAGATCGGCCTCATCACGCCCCCGGTGGGGCTCAACCTGTACGTGATCCACGGCATCGCGCCCGGGGTGCGCCTGTCCACGGTGCTGTGGGGCGCGCTGCCCTTCATGCTCTGCATGCTGCTCGCGATCGCGCTGCTCGCGCTCTTCCCGGGGCTCGCCACCTGGCTGCCGGACCTGCTGATGGGGCCGGTGCGCTGAGGGGGGCCGGCGCGTGGAAGGGCTGCTGACGCTGGCCGCGGCCGGGGCGCTGGCGGGCACGCTCGCGGGGCTGCTCGGCATCGGCGGCGGCATCGTCGTCGTGCCGGTGCTCGCCCTCGTCTTCGCGGGACAGGGCGTGGGCGAGGCGGTGCGCATGCATCTCGCCGTCGGCACCTCGCTCGCCACCATCGTCGTCACGGCTGCGGCCTCGGTACGCGCCCATCACGCGCGCGCCGCCGTGGACTGGAGGCTCTTCCGGCGGCTGGCCCCGGCGGTGGCGGCCGGGGCGCTGGCGGGCGCGGCGCTCGCGCGCCAGGTGCCGGGCGAGGCCCTGCGCATCGCCTTCGGGCTGTTCCTGTTCGCGGTGGCGGCGCAGATGGCGCTGGGGCCGCGCGTGCCGCGCGGCCGCGGCGTCCCGGGCCGCGCCGGCGTGGCGCTGGCGGGGCTCGCCATCGGCGCGGTCTCGGCGCTCATGGGCGTCGGTGGCGGCTCGATGACCGTGCCCTTCCTGAGCTGGTGCGGGGTGCCGGCGCGGCGCGCGGTGGCGACCTCGGCCGCCGTCGGCCTCCCGATCGCGCTTGCCGGCGCGCTCGGCTTCGTCCTCGCCGGCGCCGGCGTCCCCGGCAGGCCGCCCTACAGCCTCGGCTTCGTCAACGGCGCCGCCTTCGCGGGCACGGCGCTGGCGAGTGTCGCCTGCGCCCCGCTCGGCGCGCGCCTCGCGCACACCATCCCGGAGCGCGCGCTGCGGCGGCTGTTCGCGCTCTTCCTCGCCGTGCTGGGCGTGCGCATCCTCGCCGGCTAGCCGGCGGGGCTCACAGCAACAGGCGGAAGGCCTGCTCGGCGCGCTCCCAGTGCCGGGTCTGCGGGTTCTTGACCTCGGGCTCGATGACCCGGAACAGGCGCGCGAGCACGATGGTGAGCGCGCCGGCCAGCTCCGGCAGCATGCGCTCGGTCTCCTCCGAGTAGTCGAGGTCGAGCCGCGGCCTGCCCGCGAGCGCCTCCAGCACGTCCTCGAGCTTGCGCTCGGCCTCGGTGTCGGCGCGGAACTCGTGCAGCGCCTCCTGCAGGCCCTTGGTCACCGGCAGGTCCTGCGGCTCGATGACGTCGCGGCCGTTCGCCTTCGCGTGCGCCTCGGCCACGACGAGCATGTCGTAGAGCCGGTCGCGCAGGAACTCGCCCAGGCGCCGCAGGTCGTCCTTGTCCACGTCGAGGCCCGCGGCGCGCCGGAACAGCCGCTCGAACTCCTTCACCGCCATCAGCGGCATGGCGATCCTCCCTTGTCTTCCGGTTGGAGGGGAATGCTGGCTTTCGTGCCCCAACAGGTGGGGACGGCGCGCGGGGCTTGCAAGCGCGCTCAGCCGCCGGTCTGCGACATGAAGCGCACGACCTGGCCGGGGCGCTCGCGGAAGTGGTGACGCTCGGGCTTGCGTGCGATGGCCTCGCGCACCGCCGCCTCCAGCTCGGCGTCGCTGGCTCCGGCGCGCAGCAGGCGGCGGAAGTCGTAGCTGTGCTCCTGCCCGAGGCAGAGGTAGCAGACGCCTTCGGCCGACAGCCGCACCCGGTTGCAGGTGGCGCAGAAGTGCTGGGAGATGGGGGTGATGAAGCCGATGCGCAGCCCCGTCCCCGCGAGCTGCACGTAGCGGGCGGGGCCGCCGCCGGGCATCGTTGCCGGAAGGAGCTCGTAACGCGCCGCCAGGCGCCGGCGCACCTCATCGAGACTCACGTAGCGCCGGCTCGCGGCCTGTCCCGTCGCGCCCATGGGCATGGTCTCGATCAGGCGCAGGGTGTAGCCGCCCGCGGCGCAAAACTCGACCATGCGCTCGACCTCGTCGTCGTTGACGCCGCGCATGACGACCATGTTGATCTTGATGGGGTCGAAGCCCGCCGCGCGCGCCGCCTCCAGCCCCGCGAGCACCTTGGCGAGCTTGCCGCCGCCGGTGATCGCGGCGTAGCGCCCGGGATCGAGCGAGTCGAGGCTGACGTTGAGGCGGCGGATGCCGGCGGCACGCAGCGGCGCGGCGAGGCGCGCGAGCCGCACGGCGTTGGTGGAGAGGCTCAGGTCCTCGAGCCCCGGCAGCGCTGCGAGCCGCGCGGCGAGCTCCGGCAGGTTCCGGCGCACGAGGGGCTCGCCGCCCGTGATGCGCACGCGTCGCACGCCCAGCCGCACGAAGGCGCCCACCAGGCGCTCGATCTCGTCGAAGCGCAGCCACGCTTCGGGCTCGGCGAAGCCGTCGAAGCCCTTCGGCAGGCAGTAGCTGCAGCGCAGGTCGCAGCGGTCCGTGACGGACAGCCGCAGGTACTCGATGGCACGGTCGAAGGGATCCACGAGACGCGGGCGCATGGGCGCAGCATAGCCCTTCGCGCCCGGCCGTCAAGAAACCGGATTGATCATTGTCATTCTTGACTTGCGGCAATGAGCCGGTGCGGCCTGGCAGTGCATAAGGCGGCCAGGATCGGGAGAAGGGCCGCGATGACCGCACCGGCGAGAAGGGCATTGCTGCGGGGCGACCTGCGCGGGCGGCGCACCCCGCTGCGCCCGCCATGGGCGCTCGCGGAGGCGGACTTCGCCGAGCGCTGCGACGGCTGCCGCGCCTGCG